>NZ_JBFAXX010000104.1:0-17556 GCF_040680995.1 Kitasatospora sp. NPDC051914 | reverse complement strand
TTCCTATGTCCCCGGGCCGTGCGCTGCCCGGGGGCCGGCCGACCCCCCCCTACCGCGGTTCCCGCCCCTGCTACCCCCCCGCGGGGGGGGGAACGGCCCGCCCCGACCCCACCCGCCCCGCCGTACCGCCGCACAGCGGCAAGGAGAAGCCATGAGCCACACCGTTCCGGCCGTCGGCGCCGCCGCGGTCACCGCGGCCGGCTGCGTCTGGTACCTCCCGGCCCTCGCCGACCTGCGGGCGGGCGACGACCGGCCGCGCTCCACCCGCCTGGCCGCCCTCGCCTGCCTGACCTGGTGGCTCGGCACGGCCGCGGCGGGCGCCCTGCTGCTCACCCCCGTGCCCGGCCGCTGGGCGCTCGCCACCACGGCCGGCGGCGCGCTCGCGGCCGGCGTGCTCCGGCTCGCCGGCGCGGTGCGCCGCCGGGCCGAACAGCGGGAGGAGGCCCGCCGGTGGGCCGCCGTCCGCCCGGCCGGGGCGCGGCCGGTGCCGACCGTCCGGCCCCGCGCCGCACTGCTCGGATGGCTGGTGGCGGGCAGCGCCGCGGCCTCCGTCGCCACCGCCGTCCTGCTCGCCGCGGGCCGGGCGCACCCCGTCCCGGCGCCCGCGGTCGCCGCCTGTGCTGCGGCCGCCGCGGCACTCGGCACCGTCCTCGCCGTCACCGCGGCCCGGAGCCGCCCGTGACCGCATCCGCGGCCCCCCGGCCGGGCCGTTCGGCCCTGTGCGCGGGCCACTGCCCGGAGTTGGGTAGAGAAGGGGTGCAGGCAGACACCAGAACCGGCAGGAGGAGCGGTCCATGACCGAGGCGATCACCGTTCAGGGCTTCGACGGAGTCCCGCGCGAGATGCTCGACGAGGCCCGTACCCGGATCGCAGCAGCAGCGGACTGCGCCAACGCACTCGTGGAATCCCTGCGGGTCCGGCTCTCCCCGGCCGGGCTCGCCCAGGTCAACGCCGAGGTCGACGGACGGCGGATCAGGGTGCAGGAGACGGCCCGCGGCGTCGGCGAGGCGCTCGACCGCCTCGCGGACGGGCTGCGCCGCCGGATCACCTCCGTCACCGGCACCTGGACGCCCCGCGCCTGGCCGCAGCCGAACCGCACGCCCGCGCCGCCGATCCGTCCCGCAGACGGTCCGCCGCCGATCGCCCGGGTCAAGTCGCCCTCTCTGGTGTGGTGTTCGCCCGACGCTGCGGTCCGCACGCTGGACGCGATGGACTACCGCATCCACCTGTTCACCGACCCGGCCACCGAGACCGACGCAGTCGTCTTCCGGGTCGGCCCGACCGGCTACCGGCTCGCCCGGACGATCGCCGCAGCCCCGCCGCGCAACACCGCGGCCCCGCTGACCGTCAGCCCGCACAGCGCGCCGCTGCTCGCCGAGGAGCAGGCCGTCGAGCGGCTGGTGGGCGCGGAACTGCCCTTCCTCTTCTACGCCCACCCCGCCGACGGCCGCGGCCGAGTGCTGTACCGCCGCTTCGACGGCCGACTCGGCCTGATCACGGGCGCTTCCTGAACCCGTAGGGGCATCCCACGTGCCTCCGGAGTCCTGTCCTACGGTCGCCGCCGGCCGACGACGACGGTGGCGTCCAGGTCCTCGCACTCCGCGGTCCGGGCCTCCAGCCCGGCCGCGGTGAAGGCCGCGAGGGTGCGCGGCGCCTGGCGGTCGCTGGTCTCCACCAGCAGGTGGCCGCCGGGCGCCAGCCAGGCGGGTGCGTCGGCGATCACCCGGCGCTGCACGTCGAGGCCGTCCGCCCCGCCGTCGAGGGCGACCAGCGGTTCGTGGTCGCGGGCCTCGGCGGGCAGCAGTCCGATGGCCGCGCTCGGCACGTAGGGGGCGTTGGCGACCAGCACGTCCACCCGGCCGCGGAGGGCCTCGGGCAGCGGCGCGTACAGGTCCCCCTGGTACACGGTGCCGCCGGCCGCGGCCAGGTTGCGGCGGGCGCAGCGCACCGCGACCGGGTCGATGTCGGCGGCGTGCAGTTCGGCCGCACCGCCGAGGGCCGCGGCCAGGGCCGCCCCGACGGCGCCCGCGCCGCAGCACAGGTCGAGCACCACGGGTGCGGGGCCGGCCAGTTCGGCGGCGCGGCCGACCAGGAACTCGGTGCGGCGGCGCGGTACGAAGACGCCGGGGTCGACGGCGACCCGCAGGCCGCAGAACTCCGCCCAGCCGAGGACGTGTTCCAGCGGGAGGCCGGCGGCACGCCGGTCCACCATGGCGTCGAGTTCGGCCGCCGAGCCGGCCGTGGAGAGGAGCAGTTCCGCCTCGTCCTCGGCGAAGACGCAGCCGGCGGCGCGCAGCCGCAGGACGACGGACGGGAAATCGTGGAGTGAACGGGAGAGCGACACGGGAGCCTTTCGGGAACTTCCGAAGGGCGCCCCCGGCGACCGCTACAGCGGTCGGGCCGTCCGGCCGTACGAGGAGGGCACCCTGCCTGCACCTGCGTTGATGGGTCCCACCTCCTCGATCCGTTCCTGCCTGGAACGACGGCCACCCTACCCGAGCGGGGTGCCGCCCGTCGCCCGTTCGGGGCCGCTGCCGAAGCGGGCGGACCAGGCGGCCAGGTCCTCGTCGGCGACCTTGGCGAAGAGGACCGGAGGGACGGTGAACGGCGTGCCGGCGGGCACCAGTTCCAGGGCCGCGGCCTGCTCGGCGTCCACCCAGGTCCGGGTGCGGGCGGGCGCGTCCCCGGCGAGGGCGAAGGCCTCCCGGACGGCCCGGCTCGCGGTCGGGACGAACGGCTCGGAGACGACCGCGTGGAGGAACATCAGGTTCATCGCCGTGCGCAGGGTGAGCGCGGCCCCCTCCGGATCGGTCCGCACCTGGAGCCACGGCGCCTTCTCGTCCAGGTAGGAGTTGCCGGCGCTCCACAGCGCGCGCAGGCTCTGCACGGCCTTGCGGAAGTTCAGCGCGTCCAGGTGGGCCTCGTACTCGGCGAGCAGTTCGGCGGCCCGGGCGCCGAGGCGCCGCTCGGCGTCGCCGGGCGTGCCGCCGGCCGGTACGTCTCCGCCGAACCGCTTGCGGCTGAAGGACAGCACGCGGTTGACGAAGTTGCCGAAGGTGTCGGCGAGGTCCTTGTTGACCACGGCGGCGAAGAGGTCCCAGGTGAAGCTTGAGTCGTCGGACTCGGGGGCGTGCGCCATCAGGAACCAGCGCCAGTAGTCCGCCGGCAGCAGCTCCAGTGCGGTGTCGGTGAAGATGCCGACCTGTTGGCTGGTGGAGAACTTGCCGCCGTAGTACGTCAGCCAGTTGAAGGCCTTGACGTGGTCGACCTTCTTCCACGGCCGGCGCGAGCCGAGCAGCGTGGCGGGGAACATCACCGTGTGGAACGGAACGTTGTCCTTGGCCATGAACTGGGTGTACCGGACGGTGTCGTCGGCCTCGTACCACCAGGACTTCCAGTCGCGGACCTCGCCCGCGGGGGCGGCGTCGGCCCACTCCTTGGTGGCGCCGATGTACTCGATCGGGGCGTCGAACCAGACGTAGAACACCTTGCCCTCGGCCGCCAGCCCGGGCCAGACGTCGGCCGGCACCGGCACGCCCCACTCCAGGTCGCGGGTGATCGAGCGGTCCTGCAGACCCTCGGCCAGCCACTTACGGGCGATCGAGGAGGCCAGGACGGGCCAGCCGCCGGCCCGGTCGGCCAGCCACCGCTCGACCTCGCCGGTCAGTGCCGACTGCAGCAGGAACAGGTGCTCGGTCTCCCGGACCTCCAGGTCGGTGCTGCCGCTGATCGCGGAGCGCGGTTCCAGCAGGTCGGTCGGGTCGAGGACGCGGGTGCAGTTCTCGCACTGGTCGCCGCGGGCCCGGTCGTAGCCGCAGTACGGGCAGGTGCCGACGATGTACCGGTCCGGCAGGAAGCGGCCGTCGGCGACCGAGTACACCTGCCGGACGGACCGCTTCTCGACGAAGCCGTTGGCGTGCAGCTCGCGGGCGATCTGCTGGGTGATCTCCCGGTTCTGCGCGGAGGAGCTGCGGCCGAAGTGGTCGAAGGTGAGCCGGAACCCCTCGTAGACCGCCCGCTGCTGCTCGTGCGCCCGGGCGCAGAACTCGGCGACCGGCAGCCCGGCCTCCTGGGCGGCCAGCTCGGCCGGGGTGCCGTGCTCGTCGGTGGCACAGATGTACAGCACCTCGTGGCCGCGCAGGCGCAGGTAGCGCGCGTACACGTCCGCCGGGAGCATCGACCCGACCATGTTGCCCAGGTGCTTGATCCCGTTGATGTACGGAAGCGCGCTGGTGATCAGCTGTCGGGTCATCCCGGGTGCTCCAGTGCCGGTGCGGTGGTCTCGGGCCCTGCCTGCGCCTCACCGTACGCGCGCAGGGCGGCCGGGGCCGCTCATTTCGGCGCCTCGAGGGCGAGGTGTGTCCAGACGACGCCGGCCCGGCCGTGGGCGTCGGCGCGCTCGCTGCGGTGCACCTCGGCCAGGCCGCAGGCGGCGGCCAGGGCCGCGGTCTCGTCCGGCCCGACGTCGAACATCCGCCGACCGGCCGGCACCGGCCCGCTCCGCAGCAGCATGAGCACCCGCCCGCCGGGGGCGAGCAGCTGCGCGATCCGCCGCATCCCGCGCTCGCGTTCCGGCCGGTCCAGGTGCATCCACACCGCGGTCACCAGGACGAGATCGAACTCGCCTTCCGTGTTGGGAAGTTCGGGCAGCGAGTCGGCCAGCCACGGGAAGCCCCGGTGCACCCGCAGCTCGACGGTGGGGTCGACCGCCAGCACGCTGTGGCCGCGTGCCGCCAGCGCCGCCGCGTCCCGCCCCGTCCCCGCACCGACGTCCAGCACCCGGCCGGGCCGCTCCGGCACCAGGTGCAGCACCTGGGCGTGCACCTCCTCGAAGCCCACGCTCTCGTACTGCACCACCAGCGCCGCCGCGTCCTCACGGTAGCCGGCCGCCGAGTCCGGCCGATCCTCCGTCACCATCCCGCCATCGTCACACGATCGGTGATAGGGCGTTGCCCGGTAGACGCCGGGGGGCGGTCGGCGCGGGGCCGTCGCCGCGCGGGCGGTCTGCTCTACTGTCGGCAGCGCCGCCGGCCCGCCGCCGCCGGCCGTCCGACCGCCGCCGACGACCGAGGGACGGGCCCGCACGTGCCGACCGCACCCGTGATCCGCATCAACGTCCCGGGATCGTTCCCGTGGGGCGTCTTCCACGAGCGGCACCCCGAACTCGTCCGGCAGGTGCTGGCGGTGCGGCCGTACGGGCCGGCCGAGCGGGTCGCGGTGGAACGGCTGCTCGCGGAGAGCACCGGCGGCGTCCTGGAGCCGCCCGGCGACGACGCCCACGACCACGCCGACTGGCTGGCGTGGGGCGCCGGCCTGTGGGGCCGGCCGTGGCGCGAGGCGCCCTTCCTGTGGGCGGAGAGCTGGTTCTACCGACGGCTGCTCGACGCCACCGGGTACTTCCGGCCGGGGCCCTGGCAGGGCATCGACCCCTTCGCGCCCTTCAAGGACGCCGAGCTGGCCGGCGAGGCGGTGGACGGGGAACTCGCCGCCCTCGGCGAACTCGCCGACCTGCCCGCGGGGCCGCGGGCCCGGGCCCTGCTGTCCTCCGCACTCTGGGGCAACCGCGCCGACCTCAGCTTCCGGATGACCGCCGGTACCGACGGAGGGACGGCCGCCGACCTCGTCGCCGACGACACCCCCGCCCTCCTGGCCGCACTGGACCGGGCCCGGGGCCGTACGGTCTGCGTCGTCGCCGACAACGCCGGCCGGGAGCTGCTGCCCGACCTCGCCCTCGTCGACCACCTCCTCGCCGAGGTCCGGACGGCCCGGGTCGTCCTGTACGTGAAGCCCCGGCCGTACTTCGTCTCCGACGCCACCATGGCGGACGTCCTGGCCACGGTCGACCGCCTCCGGACGGCCGCCACCGCCCCCGCCCGGGCGGTGGGAGACCGCCTCTGGCAGGCGATGGGGAGCGGCGCCCTGCGGATCGGGACGCACCCGTTCTTCTGCGCACCGCTGCCCTACCGCGACATGCCCGACGACCTCCGCGCCGAACTCGCCGGCGCAGCCGTGACGGTCCTCAAGGGCGACCTCAACTACCGCCGCCTGGTGGGCGACCGCCACTGGCCGCCGGCCACCCCGTTCGCCGAGGTGGCAGGGCACTTCCCCTCCGCCGTCGCCGCCCTGCGCACCCTGAAGTCCGACGTCGCCGTCGGCCTGGCCCCCGCCACCGTCGCCCGCCTGGACACCGTCCACCCGACCTGGCGCACCGCGGGCACCCACGCCCTCGTCCAGCTCCACGATCCGGTGTGACCGCGGGCGGCCTGTCCGCCGGTCTGCCCCCACTTCCTCGCCGCGGGATCGCCGGCCGAGCAGGACGTCCTCGACGTGCTCGCCGGCTGGACCCGGATCGGCTCGGACGGGCTATGCGTGGCCGCCGTCCAGCACGCGGGCGACGAGAACCGGGATCGCCCGGTCACCGGGGAGCGGCGGGGATCCTGATGCCGGCTGTCGGCTCGTCCGCGGCCTTCGCCGCCGGGGGCGCCTTGGCGAGGGTGCAGACGCCGTCCACGCACTGGCGCTCCAGACGGCCGCGGGAAACGGTCTGCGCCAGGCCGACCATCCAGCAGGTGGGACAGCCGCGGAAGGCGATCAGGGCCAGCGGGGCCGCCAGCAGGGTGGCCGGGCCGACGACGGGCACCAGGCCGATCGAGCCGATGATCAGCCCGAAGCCGATGGCTCCGCGCGCCAGGTGGTGCAGGACGGACTTGCTGGCGAAGTTCGTCCCGGGCGCCGCGGGCTTCACGGTGTTGACGGTCATGAGTCTCCTCCGACTGGCTGGTCGAGGGCTTGATCGGCGGTTCGATCGGTCACTGCCAGCGAGTGACGCAGTGCTGCGCGCGCTCTGTGCAGCCGCGACTTCATCGCGGCGTTGCTCAGACCGAGCGCATGGGCGACGGTCCTGCCGGGCAGGTCCTGCACGTCCCGCATGATGAAAACCTGCTGCTGGTCACGGGGCAGGGCACAGACCGCAGCCGCGATCCGCTCCACCTCCAGCCTGTGCAGCGCCGCGTCCTCGGCGGACGGTTCCGCGGACGCCTCCGGTCCGGCCGACGCCTCGTCGCTCCGCGAGACGAGCAACCGCACCTGCCGGAGGCATTCGTTGCGCACGATCCGGAACATCCACGAGGCAAGCGCGCCGGTGGCCCGCAAGGTGCCGATCTTCCGGTAGAGGATGATCAGCGCCTCCTGCGCCGCGTCCTCCGCGTCCTGCGGTGAGGCGCACAGCGATGCGGCGAACTTGCGCACATGAGGCTGCGATTTCATGACGACGGCGGTGAGCGAAGTGACGTCGCCGTCCTGGGCGGCCTTGATCAGCCGCTCGTCCGGCCAGGGGAAGCGTTGGTTCATCTGCTGCTCACACTCGGGAGGCGTCCCGTGCACAGGCACCGGTCAGCCTCGGCCCTTGTAGCGCCGCATCAGGTGCCAGGTGCACGCGCCCACGAGCAGGGCTCCGACCACTACGAGGCCAGTGACCATCATTGGTGTCCTCCCGGTTCCGCCGACCCGTTCGGCCGGCACACGGATAAGAGGCGGGGAGGTCCGGAAAGGATTCACCTCCCGGCGCTGCCGCTCGTTCACCGCGACCGACCACACCATCCGGTGCAGCGGGTGACCTGACTGCGGCCGGCTCCACGGAGCCCGGCTCGAACCGCCTGCAGCACGTGCTCCCTTCATCGGCCATGGCTTCACCTCCAGGCGCCTCCTGAGTTGCCGGGCAGTCCCGCCCGTGTCGTGATTACTCACGAAACGAATCGGGCTGACGGTGGCCGCTCGCACTGGGACCGAGGCCGAGCAGGGGCGGTCGGTTGGAGGGCAGGGATGGCGAAGCAGGCTGCTGCGGCTGCGGGCGGACGAAATGCCGCGGTGAAGATCGCCTTCGCGCTGGGGCTGGTGCTCTTCGCGCAGGCCCTGCTCGCGTTGTCCCTCGTCAGCGCCCAGCAGCTGCTCGTCCCACGGAACATGCCCTTCGGCGTGACCGGGCCGCCCTCCCCCGTGGTCGCCGAGGTGGCATCGAAGCTGGGGCTCGACCTGACCTCCTATCCGAGCCAGTCGGCCGTGACCGACGCGGCCGATCGGGGCGAGCTGTACGGCGCGTACGTCAGCAACGGTCCGACCGACACGTTGATCGTCGTCCCGTCGAAGAGCTTCTTCGCCCAGACCGAGCTGGAGCCGGCGTTCGAGGCCGCGGCCCGCAAGCTGAACCAACCGGTCACCGTGCAGACGGTGAAGCCGCTCGCCTCCACCGACCCGGTCGGCGCAGTGACGTCGCTGTTGCTGCTACCACTGCTGATCGGCGGGTACCTGGCCGCCGTACTGGTCTACAAGGCGGCCCACGGCACCGCCGCCGCGCCGTGGCGCGCGGCCATCCTGGCCGGATACGCGCTGGTCGGCGCCCTGCTCACCGACCTGATCGCCGGGTTGGGGATCGGCGCGTACGCCGGCAGCCACTTCTGGCCGCTGCTGCCGTGCTTCTGGCTCATCACCTCGGCGGTGGCACTGGCCGCTGCCGCGCTGCAGGCCGTGGTGGGCAAGATGGGCACCCTGCTCGTGGCGGTGCTCTTCATCGTCATCGGCGGCCCGCCCGCCGGCGGGCTGGGCACCTACCTGCTGCCGGTCTACTGGCGCAACATCGGCGTGATCCTCCCGCCGCAGAGCGCGGTCACCCTGATCAACCACGTGCTCTACTTCGGCGGGAGCGACATCTCCACCCCGCTCGTCGTCCTGTTCCTCTACGCCTTCGCCGGCACGGCCGTCATCGCCTGGTACGGCCGCATCCGACCGGCCAGGGCGGCGGCCCGGAAGTCCGACGCACCGGCGCCGACCGCCCCAGCGGCGAACCCTCCCGACCGCCGGCGCGCCCTGATCGGAATCCTCGTGGCGCTGGGCATCTGCGCCGTCATGCAATGCCTGTTCGCGACCAACTACATGAGCGCCTCGCACGCCCCCAAGGCCACGAACCTGCCGTTCGGCGCGGTCGGCACCTCCCCCGTCCTGGCCGCGGCCGAGAAGAACATCTCCCTGAAGGTCACCCAGTACCCGAACGAAGCCGCGGCCAAGACCGCGATGGACGAAGCCCGGCTCTTCGGCGCGCTGGTCTCTTCGGGCACCTCGAACACCCTGATCGTGGTGCCGTCCATGAGCGACCTGGCACCGCTCGACCTCGCGGTGAAGTTCGAGGACGCGGCCAAGGCCACCGGCCGGACCCTGGAGGTGCAGCAGTACGCCCCGACACCACTGGCGGCCAAGGACCCCTTCGGCCTTGTCCAGGGGCTCATGCTGGTGCCGCTGATCATCGGCGGATACATGAGCTCGACCCTGCTCATGGCCGCGACCGGGAGGGCCGCCGGCCGCTGGCGCGCCGCCCAGCTCGCCGGATTCGCCGTCGTGAGCGGCCTCGTCATCGACGTGATCGTGTGCTACTGGCTGCAAGGGTTCCCCAGCAGCAAGTTCTGGATCACCTGGCCGATCTGCTCGCTGATCGTCGCCGTGGTCGTCTTCGTCGCAGCGGTCCTGCAGAAGCTGCTCGGGCCGGTGGGCACCCTGGTGACGGTCGTCGTGATGGTCCTCTTCGGCAACCCGTCCTCCGGTGGTGCGACCGGAGTGCCGTACCTGCCCGCCTTCTGGCGTGGCATCGGGCCCTACCTGCCACCTCGCAACGGCTACATCCTGCTGCACCACACGATCTACTTCGACGGCCACGGGACCGGCCAGGCGCTGACCACCCTGCTCGTCTACCTGGGCGTCGCCGCCGCCGTCCTCATCGTGCTCGACCTGCGCCGTACCGAAGCCACGGTGCCCACCGACGCCACCGAAGCCGCGGCCGTGGCCGTCCCCATCGGCGCCACGCCGTGACCGTTCCGTCCCTTCGAGGAGTACGCCCTGCAGTGCTTCCAGGAGCGGGACTTGGAGCGGCCGAGCGTGACCGGTCCCACCGTGGTCGCCAAGTCGTACCGGCTGGTGAAGCCCGGACAAAGCAGAAACCCCAGGTCGCTGACCTGGGGCTTTCTCATTGGAGCGGGCGACGAGAATCGAACTCGCGCTCTAAGCTTGGGAATCAGCGGCCTCTGGCGCTCGCCACGCCTCCGAGCTGCAAGGATGCAGCCTGGCGCGCCCTCAGGAACAGCTTGCTCTGCCCGCCATTGACCGGGGCTGACCGCCCGAGCTGGTGCGCATCTGGTGCAGCGCAGAACCTGGGCACACCAGCCAGAAGACACACCACCGGGCCAGCCAAGGGCCAGCGCCCCCGGCCGACCTCCGGCCCGACGCGGAGAATGAGCAGCCCAGGAATTGAACGCGTTCAACCTCTCTGTCATGCTGATCGCCGACACGCAAGAGACCGCATTCTGCCTCCGCCTGGCACGGGTTCGCAGAATGCACCCGCGCTCCCAGGGGATCGCTCGTGATAGGTACAGACGCAGGCAGACGGCTGCGTGACATCGGTGTAGGCCTGATGCTCCTACTGCTGTGCACGGCCTGTGCGGGTGCCGGTGGACCGGAGACCGAGATCGGTCAGACAGAGTTGGCCGGCGACTGGGGCAACGCTGCTGGCGCTCGCCTTCACTTGGCTGCAGACCATGGCATGACCGCCGGCCACATCGACCGTGCTGTACCGGGATGGGCCTGCAATGCTAGCGCCACAGCAGGAACATGGAACTTCACCCCCGAGTCGGCTAAAGGCAGCTGGGTCGACCTCGAAGACAGCTGGGTCGACCTCGCGGGGAGATCACATACCTGTGACCTGACCGCCCTTGTCCAGCGTGACGCCAAGGGCTTTAACCTCTGCCTGGTGGAAGACCCGGATCAGACTTGCACGGCCGCAGAACTGCTGCGCAAAGTCCCGACAACCTCACCCCCGCCGTAGCGATCCTGATGGGGATCAGCTCCGCCCAGAGAAACTCCTCTAGCGTCCACCCAACACGCTGGACGCAGAAGACGCGGTTTCAAGTCGTTGGACCTGACCTTGGGAATCTCGTCAGCCCACAAGCGTTGCCGAGCCTCTGACGTGCAAAAGTTGCCCGATCGCCGCCGATGGGAGTGATCAGCGGGCAACCCGATTGACCGTGATTTACCGTGCATCCCCGCTCTTTGGGGCACGGATGGGGCACGGCCTACAGCTGGTCAGGCACTTGCTCGATCACGTCGGCCCAGACTCGCTCTTCCCACGGATTGTCGCGGTCTACCCCGAGCCTGTCGGCGACCACGTGATCCAGGAAGCGCGAGTTCGCCTTTGTGATGGCTTGGTTCGGCCACCACAAGGAATCGCACTCGGTGCAGAGGTAGAACGGAGCGTGATCTGCTTTGAATCGATAGAACCAAACCCAGTCCTGCCCGCAGAGGGGACACGGCTGTTGAAGGTGCATCAGCTGCTCTCATGTGACGTCTCGGGCCAGCAGGCTACCGCGCGGGTGGTGGAGCGGTTTTGGCCGGTGTCCTGTCCGGTCTGGGGTCGAGCATGATCGGGGGGCCGTAAGCTTGCCCGCGATCTCGGGCAGGCTCCTCGCCTGCCCGCAATCTGGCCGAGTGGCCCCCCGGTCTTGCTCGACGCGGGTCCCGGTCCGGAGAGGTGGGTAAAACCGCGGAGCCGCCCGCCCCAGCCCCGGCGGGTTCTGGGCTCGGCCCATCTCTGCCGCCCGGCTGCCGGCGCGGCCGGGGCGCCGCCGGAGCGGGGCGAAGACAGGAGCGTCGGCGAGCGGCCAGGGCCGCGCGCTGGCGCGCCGTGCGCGCCCTTGATGAAGTAGCGAAACTCGTAACAGCCAACTCCCTTCCCTCCTCCCCGGCGGGCCAATGGCAGGGCTACGCTCGGCGGATGTTGTTCCTTCGCTGCACGAACCCGGATCACCAGGGGCCGCGGGCTCAGTACTCGGTTGTCGACCTGACCGGTGAGGCTGAGCGTCCTCTGCTGGATGGCGTCTGTCCGATGTGCCCGGCCCAGAAGATCGCGAGTGACCCGGACCGGCTGCCGGTCTGTCCGTGCTGCGGCTCCACCTGGGCGACCTCGGGTGACGAAACGACCTGCTTGCCCGGCGCCGCGACCGAGTACATGAGCTAGCTGGTCAGCCAGGCTCCGCATCGCTACTCTTGTAGAAGAGCACGCAGGAGGAGCGGAGCCATGGAGATCGATCCGAACAGCGACCGGCCAGTCTTCAAGCAGATCGCGGACCACTTCCGGGATCTCATCGACCGGGGAGAGCTTGCCCCTGGCGCCGCGCTGCCCAGTGAGGCACAGCTGTCCAGGACCTTCGGTGTAGCGGGTGGGACTGCCCGGCGAGCCCTGGAGGTGCTTCGGAGCGAAGGTCTCGTGGTCACCGAGCATGGACGCGGCACCCGGGTCCGTGAGCGTGGACCCATGCTGCGGCTCGCTTCGCAGCGGCTGACCCGGGCGAACCGCGCGGCCGGCCTGGGCGGCTTCGCTGCCGATATGCGCTCGCTCGGCCTGGACTACAAGCAAGAGATGCTTCACCTGGGCGAGGTTCCTGCGCCGCGCCGGATCGCCGAGCGGCTCAACATCGAAGAGGGCAGTCCGGTCTTCGTCCGTCGGCGGCGGATGTGGGGTGGCGGTGAGCCCATGCAGCTGGCCGACAGCTACTACCCGCTCGACCTGGTCGAGGGAACTCCGATCACCGAGGAGAACGCGGGCCCCGGCGGCAGCTACGCCCGGCTTGAGGAGCGGGGACACCGGCTCGCGTCCTTCCGCGAGGAACTGCAGGCGCGCATGCCGTCGGAGGGTGAGAAGAAGTCCCTCCGGCTCCTGCCGGGTGTCCCCGTCGTTGCGCTGGTGCGCACGGCCATCGACACCGGAGGCCGCGCCGTGGAGGTCTTCGACTCCGTGATGTCGGCCGACAAGCACCTCTTCCAGTACGACTTCGCCGCTGACTGACGGTTCGTCATGAACCAAGCCCCTGCCTAGCGGTGGGGGCTTGTTTCATGCCTGGCAACTCCTATATAACAGTAGAAGAGTACCTGAGTGAAGGTCCTACTCGCTGGAGGCTGCCATGTCTGCTTCGCGTTCCCACGTCCTCGGTTCCCCTACGGAGCGCGCGTGCCCGGACTGCGCCGGGACGCTCCGGGTCATCGACCACGACGGTTCCCTGACCGGCGCTGTGGGGGTGTTGGTGCCCTGCGGCTGCGTGGACCACCTTTACGGACTGGACGGCGGATGCCCCTGCCGCGTCCAGGTGTGGGACGACAACGACGGGCACACCGGCTGGGTGCCGATCTCGACGGCCGAGTACTCCGACGACGGCTTGTTCTTCCGCCCCTGCTCCGAGCACGCCTTGAGCGCGGTCCGGCGGCAGGCGGTGGCCGCGTGAGGCACGCCACGGCCTTCCCCTGGGACACGGACCGTCTCGCGTTAGCCGATCTGGCCCGCCTCGCTGCCCGCGGGGACCTGCCCCAGCTCCACGAGCAGATCCGCCGCACCGGTGGCTGCGCGAACCCGATCCACCTCCAGGGCTTCCGCACCCTCACCCACGCCCCGACCGGCGCGGTCTGGCACCGGTACTCCACCCAGCACGAGCCCGGCCACCGCCTCAAGGTCGCGTGCGGCAATCGGCGGGCCTCCCGCTGCCCGTCCTGCGCCCGCACCTACTCCGCCGACACCTTCCATCTGATCCGGGCCGGCCTCGCCGGGGACCAGGACAAGGGGGTGCCGGTGGCGGTCCGCTCCCACCCGAGGGTGTTCGCCACCCTCACCGCGCCGTCCTTCGGCCCGGTCCACAACCGGCCCGAGCGGGGCGTCTGCCGCTGCGGCACCGACCACCCCGACGGCTCGCCCGTCCTGGGCACCCCGCTCGATGCGGACCGCTACGACTACGCGCACGCGGTGCTGTGGAACAACCACGCTCCCGACCTGTGGCGCCGCTTCACCATCTACCTGTTCCGGACCATGGCCAAGATGGCCGGCCTCTACCAGTACGAGTTCAAGGAACAGGCGAAGCTGTCCTTCGGGAAGGTCGCCGAGTTCCAGCGCCGCGGCGCCGTCCACTTCCACGCCGTGATCCGCATCGACGGCCCCAAGGGACCCGGCACACCCCCGCCCGACTGGGCGACCGTGGCCCTGCTGGACGCCGCGATCCGCGCCGCCGCCCAGCGCGCCGCCGTGCCCGTGGCGGCCGCCGGTGACCTTCCGGCCCGGGTCCTGCGGTGGGGCGAGCAGGTGGACGTCCGCCCGATCGGCGCCTTCGGCTCCGGCGAGATCTCCGAACAGGCCGTCGCCTCCTACGTGGCCAAGTACGCCACCAAGTCGGCCGAGACGACCGAGACGGTGGACCGGCGCATCCTGGAGCGCCACGAACTCGACCGGCACCAGCTGCCCGCCCACACCCGGCGGCTGATCGAAACGTGCTGGGACCTGGACGGCCTGTACCCGGACTGGCTGCTGGCGCACTGGTCGCACATGCTCGGCTTCCGCGGCCACTTCTCTTCGAAGTCGCCCACCTACTCGACCACGCTCGGTGCGCTCCGCCAGGTCCGCGCTGACTACCGCGCTGCCGAGGCCCACCGGGGCCTGCGCGAGCGGCTGCTGGCCGCCGGTCTGCCCGACCTCGACGCCCTGGCCGACGCCGAGACCCTCGTCCTCGCGCATTGGAGCTTCGCCGGGGCAGGCAACTCGCCCGGCGAATCGATGCTCGCCGCGTCCGTCGCCCGGGAGCTGCACGAACGCCGCACCACCGACCGACAGGAACTCATGACCCAACTCGCCAGTGAGGAGGACGACAGCACATGGACCGCCTGCTGACCGTGGAGGAGGTTGCCAAGCTGCTCGGCACCTGGGAGACCAGCAAGGAGCGCTTCCCGCGCCGCCTGATCGCCGAACGCCGGATCGCCTTCGTGAAGGTCGGACGCCACGTCCGCATCAAGGAGAGCGTCCTCGCTGACTTCATCGAGTCGAACACCGTCCGGGCCGTGCCCCGGCCGCGCCGCCTGCGGGCGGTGGCCTGATGGCAAACAGCAAGGGCTACAGGCGCAGCTTCGGTGCCGTCCGGCAGTACCGCTCCGGCCGGTGGACGGCGTCGTACCGGGCGCCCGACGGGCAGGAACATCGCTCGCCGGAGACCTTCGAGACAAAGAAGGCGGCCGAGACGTGGCTTTCCCAGGTGGAGGCCGACCTGTCCCGAGGCGACTGGCGCGACCCGAACGCCGGCAAGGTGAGCTTCGAGGAGTACGCCCTGCAGTGGGTCCAGGAGCGTGACTTGGCGGCGACGACGGAGAGCCTGTACCGGCAGCTCCTGAAGAAGCACATCCTGCCCACGTTCGGGGCCTGGGACTTGGACGAGATCACGCCTCCGCGTGTACGCACCTGGCGGGCTGAGAGGCTGGCTTCGACCGGTCCTACGGTGGTCGCCAAGTCCTACCGGCTGGTGAAGGCGATCCTTGAGACGGCGGTTGACGACGAGCTGATCCGGCGGAACCCCTGCCGGATCAAGAGCGCGGGCAAGGAGACGGCGCCTGAGCGGCCCATCGCCACGATCGACCAGGTGGACGCCGTCGCCAACGCCATGGGGCCGCGGTGGCGTCTGATGGTCTACATCGCGGCTTACGGACCTGCCCGCCCGGAGGAGCTGGCGGAGATGCGGCGGCACGATGTGGACCTGGAGACGGTCGGCGTGCGCGTCCGCCAGGCGGCGCCCGAACTGACCAACGGCAGGCGGGTCCTGGGCGAGACCAAGTCGGAGGCCGGCAGGCGGTTCATCGTGCTTCCCGGGTTCCTGCGCAAGGAGCTGGACCGGCACCTGCGGTGGTACGCCGAGAAGGAGCCGCACGGACTGCTGTTCATGGGTGAGCGCGGCGCTCCCTTCCGGCGTTCCACCTTCGGGCGGAAGTGGCGCGCGGCCCGCGCGAAGGTCGGTCTGCCGGCCGACTTCCGGTTCTACGACCTGCGCCACACCGGGCACACCCTGGCGACCCGTTCCGGGGCCACGCTGAAGGACACCATGGTCCGTGCGGGGCAGTCGTCCGAGCGCGCCGCGATGATCTACCAGCACTCGGACCTTGATCGGCAGAGGGAGATCGCCGAGGCGCTCGACGCCCGCGTCCAGGCGCATCGGAAGGCCGCAAAGGAGCGATCTGGTGCGGATCTGGTGCAGGGCGCCTGAAGAGGTCTAGACAAAGCAGAAACCCCAGGTCGCTGACCTGGGGTTTCTTGCTGGAGCGGGCGACGAGAATCGAACTCGCGCTCTAAGCTTGGGAAGCTCATGTTCTACCATTAAACTACGCCCGCATCTGACGACCCGTCAGGGATCGCCCGATCAAGCACCACTGTACCCCATCCGCGATGCGGCACGGGGCCTGGCGTGGACGCGCCGCCGGGCCGGTGCAGGCGGGTGCCCGAGGGGCGTACTGTGTGGGCCGTTCCGGCCGCGGGAGGCGGCGAGCCGCCACGTGGAATGTCCGGAACATCCCCTAATGTGACGCTGGCGCCGCCCGGGCGGGCCGCGGCAGCCGTGCGGGGCCGCCGTACGGGCCGCGCCGGGGGCGCGAGGCGGACGGGGACCACGGGGAAGTATGGGAAGGGGATCGATGGAGCAGCGCACCGTCGTTCGTTGTGCCGAAGGGCACCTGTTCAGCACCGCCACGTTCCCGATGCAGAATCTCGGCGCCGCCCGGCTGGGGCCGGGCAGACTCATCCGGTGTCCGCAGTGCGGACGCCTGCGGAGCTCGGTGCCGGCGGACGTGAGCGAGCTGTCCGGAGCGCAACTGGCGCGCGCGATGCGGCTGGAGGCCGTGGAATTCCTCGCCTGAGAGCGTTCGGGCGGGTCGCGGGGCCCCGGGCGGATCGGACCTGATTCGTCCGGGGCCCCGCGTTGCCTTTAACCTCGACTGCGTGCTGCTCTCTGACAAGGACATCCGGACGGAAATCGACAAGGGCCGGGTCGTGATCGACCCGTTCGACCCTGCGATGGTCCAGCCCTCCAGCATCGACGTCCGGCTGGACCGCTTCTTCCGGGTGTTCGAGAACCACCGCTACCCGCACATCGACCCCTCCGAGGAGCAGCCGGACCTGACCCGGCTGGTCGAACCGGAGGGCGACGAGGCCTTCATCCTGCACCCCGGCGAATTCGTGCTGGCCTCGACCTTCGAGGTGATCACGCTGCCGGAGGACGTGGCCTCGCGCCTGGAGGGCAAGTCCAGCCTGGGCCGGCTCGGCCTGCTGACCCACTCCACGGCCGGCTTCATCGACCCCGGCTTCAGCGGCCACGTCACGCTGGAGCTGTCGAACGTGGCCACCCTGCCGATCAAGCTCTACCCGGGCATGAAGATCGGTCAGCTGTGCCTGTTCCGCCTCTCCTCGCCGGCCGAGCACCCGTACGGCTCGGAGCGGTACGGCTCGCGCTACCAGGGCCAGCGCGGCCCGACGCCGTCCCGCTCGTACCTGAACTTCCACCGCACCCGGGTCTGAGGCCGGGCCGCGTCCCGCGGCCTTCGGGGAGGGCAGCGCCAGTGGGGCGGCGGGCGGGGTTGGGGGGGCCCCGGGGGTGGGCGCGGGGGCCGGCGGCGGGGCCCCCGCCGCGGCGGGGGGGGTGCGTCACAGAGGAAGGGCGGCGGGGGGGGGAA
>NZ_JBFAXX010000103.1:0-17790 GCF_040680995.1 Kitasatospora sp. NPDC051914 | reverse complement strand
GGGGCCGCCGGCCGGGGGGGGCCCCTCCCCCCCCCCGCGGGCGCCCCCCGGGGGGGGCTGCGGGGGCCCCCCCCCGGGGGGGGCGCCCCCCCCGCCGCCCCCCCCCCCCGCCGTCGTGTGCGGGGCGCGCCGCCGCGCGGGGCGGGTCGGTTCCTGGTCCGATGGTGCTGAGGTCTGGCTTCCGGGTGAATGACTGGATATATTCAGTCTCGGTAAGCCTGAATGAATTCATCCGCAAGGAGGCCGGAGGCATGGTGGACCAGGTGAGCGGCCCGCGCGAGGTCCGCGCGGCGCGCGGTACGAAGCTGACCGCGCAGGGCTGGCAGCAGGAGGCCGCCCTGCGGATGCTCATGAACAACCTCGACCCCGAGGTGGCCGAGCACCCCTCGAAGCTGGTCGTGTACGGCGGCACCGGCAAGGCCGCCCGCGACTGGCGCTCGTACGACGCGATGGTCCGTACCCTGCAGAACCTCAAGCAGGACGAGACCATGCTGGTGCAGTCCGGCCGCCCGGTCGGCGTCATGCAGACCCACGAGTGGGCGCCGCGGGTGCTGATCGCCAACTCCAACCTGGTCGGCGACTGGGCGAACTGGGAGGAGTTCCGCCGCCTGGAGTCGCTCGGCCTCACCATGTACGGCCAGATGACCGCCGGCTCCTGGATCTACATCGGCACCCAGGGCATCCTCCAGGGCACCTACGAGACCTTCGCCGCGGTCGCCGACAAGAAGTTCAACGGCACCCTCGAAGGCACCATCACCCTCACCGCCGGCCTCGGCGGCATGGGCGGCGCCCAGCCGCTCGCCGTCACCATGAACGGCGGCGTCGCGATCTGCATCGACTGCGACCCCTCCCGGATCGCCCGCCGGATCGAGCACCGCTACCTGGACGTGGAGGCCAAGGACCTCGCCCACGCCCTCGAACTCGCCACCGCCGCCCGGGACAAGAAGCAGCCGCTCTCCATCGGCCTGCTCGGCAACGCCGCCGAGCTGGTCCCGCAGCTGCTCGCGATGGACGCCCCGATCGACATCGTCACCGACCAGACCAGCGCCCACGACCCGCTGAGCTACCTGCCGATCGGCGTCGAGTTCGACGACATGGCCGCCTACGCCGCCGAGAAGCCCGCCGAGTTCACCGAGCGCTCCCGCGAGTCGATGGCCAAGCACGTCGAGGCCATGGTCGGCTTCCAGGACCGCGGCGCCGAGGTCTTCGACTACGGCAACTCCATCCGCGGCGAGGCCCAGCTCGCCGGCTACGACCGGGCGTTCGCCTTCCCCGGCTTCGTCCCGGCCTACATCCGCCCGCTGTTCTGCGAGGGCAAGGGCCCGTTCCGCTGGGCCGCGCTCTCCGGCGACCCGCAGGACATCGCCAAGACCGACAAGGCCGTCCTCGACCTCTTCCCGGAGAACGAGTCGCTGCACCGCTGGATCAAGATGGCCCAGGAGAAGGTCCACTTCCAGGGCCTCCCGGCGCGCATCTGCTGGCTCGGCTACGGCGAGCGCGACAAGGCCGGCGAGCGCTTCAACGACATGGTCGCCTCCGGCGAGCTGTCCGCGCCCATCGTCATCGGCCGCGACCACCTGGACTGCGGCTCGGTCGCCTCCCCGTACCGCGAGACCGAGTCCATGC
The DNA here is from genome assembly GCF_040680995.1 of Kitasatospora sp. NPDC051914. NCBI lineage: Bacteria > Bacillati > Actinomycetota > Actinomycetes > Kitasatosporales > Streptomycetaceae > Kitasatospora > Kitasatospora sp. NPDC051914. Next base: position 16,164 of record NZ_JBFAXX010000103.1, on the reverse strand, counting down.
TGGACGGTTCCGACGCCATCGCCGACTGGCCGCTGCTCAACGCCATGGTCAACGTCGCCTCCGGCGCCTCCTGGGTCTCCATCCACCACGGCGGCGGCGTCGGCATCGGCCGCTCCATCCACGCCGGCCAGGTCACCGTCGCGGACGGCACCGCGCTCGCCGGCGAGAAGATCCGCCGCGTGCTCACCAACGACCCGGGCATGGGCGTCATCCGGCACGTCGACGCCGGTTACGACCGCGCCGTCGAGGTCGCCGACGAGCGGGGCGTGCGCGTCCCCATGGGCGAGCTGTGAGCGAGCGCAGCGAGCGAACCGTCGAGGGGCGCGCGTGTCGCGAAGCGGCCGCCGAGCGAAGCGAGGCGGGCGCATGAGCGACAGCTTCCAGCGGATGTGGGCGGAGCTGCTCCCCGTGGGCCGCTCCGCCTCGTCCGGCGGTTACCGCCGCTTCGCCTGGAACTCCGCCGACACCGAATGCCGGGCCTGGTTCGAGGAGCAGGCCCGCAACCGCGGCCTGCACTACGAGCTCGACCGCAACGGCAACCAGTGGGCCTGGCTCGGCGACCCGCGGGGCGAGGGCGCCGTCGTCACCGGCTCGCACCTGGACTCCGTCCCGGACGGCGGCGCCTTCGACGGCCCGCTCGGCGTGGTCTCCTCCTTCGCCGCCCTGGACGAACTCCGCGCCCGCGGCGCCGAGTTCACCAAGCCGCTGGCGATCGTCAACTTCGGCGACGAGGAGGGCGCCCGGTTCGGCGTGGCCTGCATCGGCTCCCGGCTCACCGCCGGCGTGCTCTCCAGGGAGCAGGCGCACGGGCTGCGCGACGCCGACGGCGTCCGGCTGCCCGACGCCATGGAGAAGGCCGGCCACGACCCCGACGCCATCGGCGCCGACCGCGAACGGCTCGCCCGCATCGGCGCGTTCGTCGAACTCCACGTCGAGCAGGGCCGCTACCTGGACGAGCACCAGAGCGTCGGCGTCGCCAGCGCGATCTGGCCGCACGGCCGCTGGCGGTTCGACTTCCACGGCGAGGCCAACCACGCCGGCACCACCCGCATCGAGGACCGCCGCGACCCGATGCTCACCTACGCCAACACCGTGCTCGCCGCCCGCAAGAAGGCCCGGCTGGCCGGCGCCCTCGCCACCTTCGGCAAGGTCGCCGTCGAGCCCAACGGCACCAACGCCATCGCCTCCCTCGTCCGCGGCTGGCTCGACTCCCGCGCCGCCGACGAGGCCACCCTCGACCGGGTGGTGGAGGAGATCCGGCAGGCCGCCCTGGAGCGCGGCGAACGCGACGGCGTCCGGGTCGAGCTGACCCGCGAGTCGTTCACGCCCGTCGTCGACTTCGACGGCCCGCTGCGCGACCGCCTCGCCTGGGTGATCGGCCGCGGCAGGCCCGACGCGGTGCCGGTGCTGCCCACCGGCGCGGGACACGACGCCGGAATCCTGGCATCCGCGATTCCGACCGCCATGCTTTTCGTACGGAACCCCACCGGCGTCTCGCACTCCCCGGCCGAGCACGCCGAGGAGGCCGACTGCCTCGCGGGCGTGGCGGCGCTCGCCGACGTACTGGAGGACCTCGCATGTCAGGGCTGACGTACTGGGCGGAGCACGCCTGGCTGCCGCACGCCAACGGCACCGTCGTCGAGAAGGACGTGCTGATCGCCGTCGGTCCCGGCGGACGGATCGCCCACGTCACCCCCGACAGCGGCCCCTGCCCGTCCGGCGCCGTCCGGCTCGGCGGCCTGCTGCTGCCCGGCCAGGCCAACGCCCACTCGCACGCCTTCCACCGGGCACTGCGCGGCAACGTCCAGGTCGGCTCCGGCACCTTCTGGACGTGGCGGGACACCATGTACCGCTTCGCCGGCGCCCTCGACCCGGACAGCTACCTCGACCTCGCCACCGCCGTCTACGCCGAGATGGCGCTCGCCGGCATCACCGCCGTCGGCGAGTTCCACTACCTGCACCACGCCCCCGGCGGCGGCCGCTACGACGACCCCAACGCGATGGGCCACGCCCTGATCGAGGCGGCGCACCGGGCCGGCATCCGGATCACCCTGCTGGACACCTGCTACCTGTCCTCCGGCTTCGGCGCCGAGGTCACCAAGCCCCAGCTGCGGTTCAGCGACGGCGACGCCGACGCCTGGGCCGCCCGCACGGACGCCCTCAAGCCCACCGACCACGCCAGGATCGGCGCGGCCGTCCACTCCGTCCGCGCGGTGCCCGCCGACCAGCTGACCACCGTCGCGCACTGGGCGGCCATGCGGAAGGCCCCGCTGCACGTCCACCTCTCCGAGCAGACCGCCGAGAACGACGCCTGCCTCACCTCCCACGGCGTCACCCCGACCCGGCTGCTCGCCGACCACGGAGTCCTCGGCCCGCGCACCTCCGCCGTGCACGCCACCCACCTCACCGACGAGGACATCCGGCTGCTCGGCGACTCCTCCACCACCATCTGCATGTGCCCCACCACCGAACGGGACCTCGCGGACGGCATCGGCCCGGCCCGCCGCCTCGCCGGCTCCGGCTGCCCGATCAGCCTCGGCAGCGACAGCCACGCCGTGATCGACCCGTTCGAGGAGGCCCGGGCACTGGAGCTGAACGAACGGCTCCGCACCCGGACCCGCGGGCACTGGACGGCCCACGCGCTGCTCCGCGCCGGCACCGAGGACGGCCACGCCTCCCTCGGCTGGCCGGAGGCCGGCCGGATCGAGGCCGGGGCACTGGCGGACTTCACCGCCATCGCCCTGGACACCGTCCGCACCGCCGGGCCCGGGCCGCAGCTCGGCGCCGAGACCGCCGTGTTCGCCGCCTCGGCGGCGGACGTCCGGCACGTGATCGTCGGCGGCCGCCACATCGTCAAGGACGGCGTCCACCAGCTCGTCCCCGACGTCGCCGACGCCCTCCGCACCTCCATCACCACCCTGGGGACCTGAGAGGCGATGCCGGGGGCGCGGCGGGCCGGCCACTCGCCCCTGGGGTGCCCCGTGCAATGCCTGCCCCGAACTCGAAAGGACAACGTTGAGCACCCTCATCACCGACATCGGCAGCCTGGTCACCAATGACCCCGGGCTCGGTTCGGGGCCGCTGGGGCTGGTGGAGAACGCGGCCGTCGTGGTGGACGGCGGGCGGATCGCCTGGGTCGGCCCGGCCGCGGCGGCCCCCGCCGCGGACGACCGCTTCGACGCCGCCGGCCGCGCCCTGCTGCCGGGCTTCGTCGACTCCCACTCGCACCTGGTCTTCGCCGGCGACCGCACCGCCGAGTTCAACGCCCGGATGTCCGGCCAGGCGTACTCCGCCGGCGGCATCCGGACGACCGTCGCGGCCACCCGCGCCGCCTCCGACGCCGAACTCGACGCCAACCTCGCCCGCTTCTTCCGCGAGGCGCTGCGCCAGGGCACCACCACCGTCGAGTGCAAGTCCGGCTACGGGCTGACCGTCGAGGACGAGGCCCGGTCGCTGCGGATCGCGGCGACCCACACCCCGGAGACCACCTACCTGGGCGCGCACGTGGTCGCGCCGGAGTTCGCCGGGGACCCGGCCGGCTACGTCGCGCTGGTGACCGGCGAGATGCTGGACGCGTGCGCCCCGCACGCCAAGTGGGTGGACGTCTTCTGCGAGCGCGGCGCCTTCGACGGCGACCAGGCGCGGGCGGTGCTGACCGCGGGCACGGCCCGCGGCCTGGTGCCGCGGGTGCACGCCAACCAGCTGTCGTACGGCCCGGGCGTGCAGCTGGCGGTGGAGCTGGGTGCGGCCTCGGCCGACCACTGCACCCACCTGACCGACGAGGACGTCTCCGCGCTCGCGAACTCGGACACCGTCGCCACCCTGCTCCCCGGCGCGGAGTTCTCCACCCGCGCCGCCTACCCGGACGCCCGCCGCCTGCTGGACGCGGGTGCGGCCGTGGCTCTCTCCACGGACTGCAACCCGGGGTCGAGCTTCACCTCGTCGATGGCCTTCTGCATCGCGGTGGCCGTCCGCGAGATGGGGATGACCCCGGACGAGGCCGTGCACGCGGCGACGGCGACGGGTGCGAAGGCGCTGCGCCGGACCGACGTCGGCACCGTCACGGTGGGCGCCCGCGCCGACCTGCTGCTGCTGGACGCGCCCTCGCACGTGCACCTGGCGTACCGGCCGGGTGTGCCGCTGACCGCGGCGGTCTGGCAGAACGGCGTGCGCGAGGTCTGAGCCCGCGCCCGGACCGGGCGGACACGCAGAAAGGGAGGGCGCGATCCGCGCCCTCCCTCGTTCATGACCGGGTTGTGCCCGGGTGGGACCAGTTTTTCCGGTTCGCCCCGCCGCCGGCAACCGCCGTCCGGGGGGATTCCCGCGGCCCGTTCCCCCGCCGGTCGGCGGGGTACGGCAGCGGCCCGGCACGGGGTCTCCGTGCCGGGCCGCTTCACTGCAGTGCACGCCCGGGTCGGGCGCGGCACTGCGTCAGTGCACGTCGCCCATGAGGCGGACGACCTTCTTGCGGTACATCGCCAGGCCGAGGCCGGCGACGATCGCTGCGACGCCCTGCAGAGCGAAGTACCAAGTGGTGCCGGTGGCGTCGCCGAGGACGAGCTGGATGATGGCTGCCACGCAGTCACCGGCGGTGACGGCGAGGAACCAGACGCCCATCATCTGGCTGGCGTACTTGGCCGGGGCCAGCTTGGTGGTGACCGAGAGGCCGACCGGGGAGAGGGTCAGCTCGCCGACGGTCTGGACCAGGTAGACCACCGCCAGCCACAGCGGGGTGACCTTGACGCCGCCCGCGGCGGCGGCCATCGCCAGCATCATGACCAGGAAGGACGCGCCGATCATCAGCAGGCCGAAGGCGAACTTCATGGTGGTGCTGGGGTTCTTGCCGCGGCGCGAGAGCGCCACCCACAGCCAGGCGAAGACCGGGGCCAGCGCCATGATGTAGAGCGGGTTCAGCGACTGGAACCAGCTGGACGGGAAGTTGAACCCGAACAGCGTGGAGGCGGTGCTGTCGTCGGCGAAGACGCTCAGCGTGGAGCCGGACTGGTCGTAGATCATCCAGAACACGGCGGCGGCCACGAAGAACCAGATGTAGCCGCTCATCTTGGACTGCTCGGCGGCGTCGAGGTCCTTGTCGCGCTTGACCCGGGCGAAGACGAACACCGGGACGGCGATGCCCGCGATCGACAGGGGCCAGATCGCCCAGTCGATGGTGAAGCGGCCGCTCAGCACGACGACGGCGTAGAACACGACCGCCACGGCCAGCCACAGGGCGGCCTTGCGGAAGATCGCACGCTTCTCGTCGGCGGGCATCGGGGAGGTGACCACGTCGCTGGCGGCGGCCAGGTGGCGGGTGCCGAGCAGGAACTGGCCGAGGCCCAGCGCCATGCCGACGCCGGCGAGGGCGAAGCCCAGGTGCCAGTTGACGCTCTGGCCGACGGTGCCGATGACCAGCGGGGCGGCGAAGGCGCCGAGGTTGATGCCCATGTAGAAGATGGTGAAGCCGCCGTCGCGACGTGGGTCGTTCGGACCGTCGTACAGGTGGCCGACCATCGTCGAGATGTTGGCCTTCAGCAGGCCGGAGCCGAGCGCGATGAAGCCGAGGCCGGTGAAGAACGAGGCCGAGGCGGGTACGGCGAGCAGGAAGTGGCCGATCATGATGATCGTGCCGCCGAGCGCCACGGTCCTGCGGGCGCCGAGGAAGCGGTCGGCGATCCAGCCGCCCGGCAGGGCGAGCAGGTACACCATCGCGTTGTAGACGCTGTAGACCGCCGTGGCCACGGCGATCTTCATGCCCAGGCCGCCCTCGGTGGTGGCGGCGGTCATGTAGAGCACCAGCAGGGCACGCATGCCGTAGAAGCTGAATCGCTCCCACATCTCGGTCATGAAGAGGGTGGCGAGCCCTCGGGGGTGCCCGAAGAAGGTCTTGCCACTGGAAGGGGCCTGGCGGATGCCGGCGTCCAGGGTGGTAGTCGCCATGTGTGGTGGGTTCCTTGCCTGTGTTCGTCCGCCGAGGGGGTGTTGGCAGACGGGGACCGGACCACTGTACGGGTGCCATGACACGACATCGGATGACAAGTACACAGGCGTCGGTATTGTCCGAGTAAAGTCCTTGCACTCTTCGAGGCGCTATTCGATGGTAACTCGGGAAATTTTCCTTCGAAACGAAGATCGAACTTGAGAATTACCGCACCCTGCCCCCCGGAACCGTTCTCGACGCGGACATGGCGGCCGGAAGGTAACGATCACGCTGCTGTGAAGTAGTTCACAGCCCCCTCGTGATCACCGGAGCGGACTACCATCACCCCCATGACCTGTGTGCTGCTGGCCGAGGACGACCCGGCAATCTCCGAACCGCTGGCCCGCGCGCTCCGTCGCGAGGGGTACGAGGTGCTCGTCCGCGAGGACGGTCCGGCCGCACTGGCGGCGGGCCTCGCCGAGGACGTCGACCTGATCGTCCTCGACCTGGGCCTGCCCGAGATGGACGGACTGGAGGTCTGCCGCCGGCTGCGCGCCGACGGCCGCAGCTGCCCCGTCCTGGTGCTCACCGCCCGCGCCGACGAGGTGGACACGGTGGTCGGCCTCGACGCCGGCGCCGACGACTACGTCACCAAGCCCTTCCGGCTGGCCGAACTGCTCGCCCGCGTCCGGGCGCTGCTCCGCCGCGGCAACGTCGACCAGCTCACCACCGGCGCCCACGGCGTCAAGATCGACATCGAGTCGCACCGCGCCTGGCTCGGCGAGGAGGAGCTGACCCTCTCCGCCAAGGAGTTCGAGCTGCTCCGGGTCCTGGTGCGGGACGCCGGCCGGGTCGTCACCCGCGAGGAGATCATGCGCCAGGTCTGGGACACCACCTGGTGGACGTCGACCAAGACGCTGGACATGCACATCTCCTGGCTGCGCAAGAAGCTCGGCGACGACGCGGCCAACCCCCGCTACATCGCCACCGTCCGCGGCGTCGGCTTCCGCTTCGAGAAGAACTGACCCCGCGCGGCCCGTCCCGGCCGCCCGACCGTAGAACCACCGAGCGAAGGCGTTCCCCGGCGTGAAGCGCAGAATGATCAACTCGCTGCTGGGCGTCGTCCTGGTGGTGGTCGCGGTGTTCTGCGTCCCGCTGGCGCTCATCGAGAAGCAGAGCATCGTCAACGCGGCCGAGGACCGGGTCGACGCCGCCGCCGTCCGCGTCCTCGGCCTGGTCGAGAGCCGGCTGGCCGCGGGCGAGCCGGTCACCGGGGAGAAGTTCGCCGCCCAGGTCACCGACGGCTCGTTCGTCACCGTCGACATCCCCGGCCAGCCGCTCATCGCGGCCGGCCGGCCGGTCGACGGCCCGGCGATCAGCGCCACCGAGGAGGGCGCCAGCGGTGAGAAGGTCACCGTGCAGCAGTCCCGCGAGGCCGTCGACCACGAGATCGGCAACATGCTGCTGCTGCTCGGCGTGGTCGCCCTGCTCGCCGTCCAGGCCGCGGTGGCCCTCGCGGTCTGGCAGGCCAAGCGCCTCGCCCGGCCGCTCACCGAACTCGCCGAGACCGCCGAGCGGCTGGGCTCCGGCGACCCGCGTCCGCGCGAGCGCCGCTACGGCGTCCCCGAGCTCGACCGGATCGCCGAGGTGCTCGACGTCAGCGCCGTCCGGATCGCCCGGATGCTCACCGCCGAGCGCCGGCTCGCGGCCGACGCCTCGCACCAGCTCCGCACCCCGCTCACCGCACTCTCCATGCGGCTGGAGGAGATCACCGCACTCGCCGAGGAGCCGGACACCGTCAAGGAGGAGGCGACCATCGCCCTCCAGCAGGTCGAGCGCCTCACCGACGTCGTCCAGCGGCTCCTCACCAACCAGCGCGACCCGGCCAGCCCGACCGCCGTCACCTTCGAACTCGACGACGTGCTCAAGCAGCAGGCCGAGGAATGGAGTGCGACGCTGCGGGCGAGCGGCCGGCAGCTGCTGATGGAGGGCCTGCGCGGCACGACCGTGCTGGGCACGCCCGGCACGGTCGCCCAGGTGATGGCCACCCTGATCGAGAACTCGCTGATGCACGGCGCCGGCGACATCACGCTGCGGGTCCGGCGCACCGGCTCCTCGGTCGTCGCCGAGGTCCAGGACGAGGGGCCGGGCGTCCCGCGGGAGCTCGGCAACCGCGTCTTCGAACGGGCGGTCAGCGGCCGCAACTCGACCGGAATCGGCCTGGCCGTCGCCCGCGACCTCGCCGAGGCCGACGGCGCCCGGCTGGAACTGCTCTCCCTGAAGCCCCCGGTGTTCGCCCTCTTCCTGAGCAGCGGCCGCAGCGACGATTCCGCGTGAAGCCGGCCCCGGGCTACTTCACGTAGTGGGGTTCCTCGGCGGCCAGCAGCAGTTCGGCCTCGGTGACGACCCCGGGCTCGGGCTCGTCCAGCTCCGGCATCGCCTTGAACACCCAGGTTCGGTAGGAGATGAAGCGGAAGACCGTGCCGATCGCGAGGCCGACCACCTTCGCCGCGATCAGTTCCAGGTGCGTGTTCAGGCCCAGCACGTAGTCCGAGAAGCCCACCACACCGGTCTCGATCAGCATGCCGGCGCCGCTGAACAGCAGGAACAGCGTGATCTCGCGCTTGCGGGAAGCCGCGTCGCGGTCCTTGTACAGCCAGTACCGGTAGCCGAGGTAGTTGGTGGTGATGGCCACCAGGGTCGCGGCGACGTTGGAGCGCATCGAGGCCAGGCCGAGGCCGTTGATGCAGATCCAGAAGATGAGGAAGTTGACCGCCACGCCGCTCAGCCCGACGAGGCCGAACTTGATCATCTCGTCGGACATGCCGCGCAGGCGCTGCACCAACGAAGGCTGGGTCGCGGTGGTCGTGGTCATCCGGGGTGTCTCCTGAGTGGCGTACCGACAGGACGGCAGGGTGCCCGCGCGGGCGCAGCGCGAATGGGCGCCTCGTGTACGCACGTGCGCGGCGAAGGCCCGGGCCTCCAGGCTACTCGCTCCCACCGGCCCCATCGACGCCCGCTGCCGCTCCCGCACCCCGGGCAACCGCCTGTGCACCGGCTCCGACCGGCCCGGATATCCTGGGCAGCGTGACTTTCGCGGGCAACGCAAAATTTCCGGTGGTCGGCGTGATCGGTGGCGGGCAGCTGGCGCGCATGGCGCACCAGGCCGGCATCCCCCTCGGCATCCGCTTCAAGCTCCTCGCCGACACCCCCCAGGACTCGGCGGCACAGGTGGTCTCCGAGGTGGTCCTCGGCGACTACCGGGACCTGGAGACGCTCCGCCGCTTCGCCGCCGGCTGCGACGTGATCACCTTCGACCACGAGCACGTGCCGACCGAGCACCTGCGGGCACTGCAGACCGACGGCATCGCCGTCCGCCCGGGCCCGGACGCCCTGGTCAACGCCCAGGACAAGGGTGTGATGCGGGCGAAGCTGGACTCGATCGGCGTGCCCTGCCCGCGCCACCGGATCGTGGCCGACCCTGCCGACGTCACCGCCTTCGCGGCGGAGGGCTCCGGCTACCCGGTGGTCCTGAAGACCGTCCGCGGCGGCTACGACGGCAAGGGCGTCTGGGTGGTCGCCGACGAGGCCGAGGCGGCGGCGCCCTTCCTGGCCGGCGTGCCGGTGCTGGCCGAGGAGAAGGTCGACTTCGAGCGCGAGCTGGCCGCGAACGTGGTCCGCTCGCCCAGCGGCCAGGCGGTCGCCTACCCGGTGGTGGAGAGCATCCAGGAGAACGGCGTCTGCGCCGAGGTGACCGCGCCCGCGCCGGACCTCGACCCGCAGCTCGCCGCCGAGGCCCAGCAGCTCGCGCTGCGGATCGCCGGCGACCTGGACATCACCGGCCACCTCGCGGTGGAGCTGTTCCAGACCCGCGACGGCCGCATCCTGGTCAACGAGCTGGCGATGCGCCCGCACAACTCCGGCCACTGGTCCCAGGACGGCTCGGTCACCTCGCAGTTCGAGAACCACCTGCGGGCCGTCCTCGACCTGCCGCTCGGCGACCCGCGCCCGCGCGCGCCGTGGACGGTCATGGTCAACGTGCTCGGCGGCGACTACCCGGACATGTACCACGCCTTCCTGCACTGCATGGCCCGCGACCCCGGCCTCAAGATCCACATGTACGGCAAGGACGTGAAGCCGGGCCGCAAGGTCGGCCACGTCAACGTCGTCGGGGACGACCTCGACGACGTCCGCGAGCGCGCCCGTCACGCGGCCGCCTACCTGCGAGGAACGATCACCGAATGAGCACCCCCGAGGCCCCCGTCGTCGGCATCGTCATGGGATCGGACTCCGACTGGCCCGTGATGGAGGCCGCCGCGCAGGCCCTCGACGAGTTCGAGGTCCCCTACGAGGTGGACGTCGTCTCCGCGCACCGGATGCCGCGCGAGATGGTGGCCTACGGCGAGCGGGCGCACGCCCGCGGCCTGAAGGCGATCATCGCCGGCGCCGGCGGCGCCGCGCACCTGCCCGGCATGCTGGCCTCGGTCACCCCGCTGCCGGTGATCGGCGTCCCGGTGCCGCTGAAGTACCTGGACGGCATGGACAGCCTGATGTCCATCGTGCAGATGCCCGCGGGCGTGCCGGTGGCCACTGTGTCCATCGCCGGCGCCCGCAACGCCGGCCTGCTGGCCGTCCGGATGCTGGCCGCCTTCGACCGGGACCTCGCCGAGCGCATGGTGGACTTCCAGGCCGAGCTGAACGCCCAGGCCACCGAGAAGGGCAAGAAGCTCCGCGCCCGGGTCGCCGGCAGCCAGGGCTGACCCGCCGGGTGAGCCCGGGGCGGGCACGGCCGCTGGGGTAGAACGGGGTCATGACCCCTGAACTGCTCGACCGCGCCCGCGCCGTGCTCCGCGACACCCCCGTGGTGGACGGGCACAACGACCTCCCCTGGGCGATGCGCTCCCAGGTCGGATACGACCTGGACGCCGTCGACCTGGCGGTGGACCAGAGTGCCCGCCTGCACACCGACCTCGGCCGGCTGCGCGCCGGCGGGGTCGGCGCGCAGTTCTGGTCGGTCTACGTGCGCAGCGACCTCGCGGGCGACCGGGCGGTCAGCGCCACCCTGGAGCAGATCGACTTCGTGCACGCCCTGACGGCGCGCTACCCGGACGTGCTGCGCACGGCGCTGACCGCGGACGACATGGAGGCGGCCCGCGCCGAGGGCCGGATCGCCTCGCTGATGGGCGCCGAGGGCGGCCACTCGATCGACTGCTCGCTGGCCACCCTGCGCGCCCTGCACGCCCTGGGCGTGCGGTACCTGACGCTCACCCACAACGACAACGTGCCGTGGGCGGATTCGGCGACCGACGAGCCGGCCGCGGGCGGGCTGACCGCCTTCGGCGAGGAGGTTGTCCGGGAGATGAACCGGCTGGGCATGCTGGTCGACCTCTCGCACACCTCCGCCGACACCATGCGGGCGGCACTCCGGGTCTCCGAGGCGCCGGTGATCTTCTCGCACTCCTCCGCGCGCGCCGTCTGCGACCACCCGCGCAACGTCCCGGACGACGTGCTGGCCGCGCTGGCGGCCAACGGCGGTCTGGCGATGGCGACCTTCGTCCCGAAGTTCGTGCTGCCCGCGGCCATCGAGTGGACCCTGGCGGCGGACGAGAACATGCGCGCCCACGGCTTCCACCCGCTGGAGACGACGCCCGCGGCGATGGACTGCCAGCGCGCGTACGAGGCGGCGCACCCGCGCCCGGTCGCCACCCCGGCCACCGTCGCCGACCACCTCGACCACATGCGCGAGGTCGCAGGCATCGACCACATCGGCATCGGCGGCGACTACGACGGCACCGCCTTCGTCCCGTCGGGGCTGGACGACGTGGCCGGCTACCCGAACCTGGTCGCCGAACTGCTCGGCCGCGGCTGGTCCGAGGCCGACCTCGGAAAGCTGACCTGGCACAACGCGGTCCGGGTGCTGCGCGAGGCCGAGTCGGTCGCCCGCCGCCTGCAGGCCGTCCGCCGCCCGTCCATCGCCACCGTGGAGTTGCTGGACGGCCGGGGTTGACCTTGCCCCTGGGGCAGACGGGAGCGTGGGGGACGTGGAGGACGACGAACTGCTCGCCATCGGGGCGTTCGCCCGCCGCGCCCGGCTCTCGCCGAAGGCGCTGCGGCTGTACGACCGGCAGGGGCTGCTGCCGCCCGACCGGGTCGACCCGGTCACCGGCTACCGGTACTACCGGGAGAGCCGGCTGGCGGCGGCCCGGCTGATCGTCCGGCTGCGCGGGCTCGACATGCCGCTGACCACGGTCGCCGAGGTCCTGGCCGCGCCGGGGCCGGAGGCGGCCGGGCTGGTGGCGGCGTACTGGGAGTCCGTGGAGCACCGGGTCGCGGCGCAGCGCGAGCTGGCGGCGCACCTCCGCATCCGACTGTCGGGAGGCGAAGGGAGATTGGACATGTACGGGATCGAGCAGCGCGAGGTGCCGGAGCAGCTGGTGCTCACCGAGCAGCGGCACGCCGGGCCGGAGGACCTGCCGGTGTGGATTCCGCAGGCCTGCGACCGGCTGGCCGAGGCCGCGAAGGCCTACGGCGGGGTGGCTGCGGCGCCGTTCGTGGTCTACCACGGTGAGGTCAACGAGGACAGCGACGGCCCCGTCGAGGTCTGCGTGCCGATCGACCCGGCGCACGCCGGATCGGTGGCGCACGCGCACCGCACCGAGCCGGCCCACCGCGAGGCGTACACCACGATCAGCAAGGCGCAGGTGGCCTACCCGCAGATCCTCTCGGCCTACGACGCCGTCTTCGAGTGGGCGCACGCCGAGGGGCGGGCGGTCGTCTCCTCCCCGCGCGAGGTGTACTTCGCGGACTGGGCCACCGCCGCGGCGGGCGACCCGGTCTGCGACATCGCGGTGCCGGTGGCGTAGGGCGTGCCTCACGCCCCCGGGCTCAGAGCAGCGGCAGCTCGATGGCCGGGCACTTGTCCATGACCATGTCGAGCCCCGCGGCCCGGGTGCGGTCGTAGGCGGCCTCGTCGATCACGTCCAGCTGGAACCAGACCGCCTTGGCGCCCACCTCGACGGCCTGGTCGGCGACCTCGCCGGCCAGGCCGGAGTTGACGAACACGTCGACCACGTCGACGGGGAAGGGGACGTCGGCGAGCGCGGCGTAGCCCTGCTCGCCGAGCACCGTCTCGGCCTTCGGGTGGACGGGCACCACCCGCTTGCCCGCCCGCTGCAGCACGCGGGCGACGCCGTACGCCGCCCGCCGGGTGTTGGTGGACAGGCCGACCACCGCCCAGGTGTCGCCCGACTCCTGGAGGATCCTGCGGACCGTCGCGTCGTCTCCGTACGTCATGCCGGGGACAACCGGCCGGCGGGCACGGTCATTCCGCGCCCGGCCGGCCCATCCCCCGATAGGTCCAACCGGCGGCCCGCCAGGCGGTGGCGTCGAGCACGTTCCGGCCGTCCAGGATGCGCCGCTCGGCGACCAGTGCGCCGACCTCCGCCGGGTCCAGCTCGCGGAACTCCTGCCACTCCGTCAGGTGCAGCACCACGTGGGCGCCCTGAACGGCCTCCAGCGCGGACGCCGCGTAGGACAGGCTGGGGAACATCTTGCGGGCGTTGTCCATGGCCTTCGGGTCGTACACCGTGACCTGGGCGCCCTGGAGCTGGATCTGGCCGGCGACGTTCAGCGCGGGGGAGTCCCGGATGTCGTCCGAGTTGGGCTTGAACGCGGCGCCGAGCACGGCCACCCGGCGGCCCAGGAAGCCGCCGCCGCACTGCTCGCGGGCGAGCTCGACCATCCGCGAGCGGCGCCGCATGTTGATCGAGTCGACCTCGCGGAGGAAGGTCAGCGCCTGGTCCGCGCCCAGCTCGCCGGCCCGCGCCATGAACGCCCGGATGTCCTTGGGCAGGCAGCCGCCGCCGAAGCCGAGGCCCGCGTTGAGGAACTTGCCGCCGATCCGGGCGTCGTAGGAGAGCGCCTTGGACAGCTGCACCACGTCGGCGCCGGCGGACTCGCAGACCTCGGCCATCGCGTTGATGAAGGAGATCTTGGTGGCGAGGAAGGAGTTGGCCGCGGCCTTCACCAGCTCGGCGGTCGGGAAGTCCGTCACCACGAAGGGCACGCCCTCGGAGATCGGCGTCGCGTACACCTCGCGCAGCAGCTGCTCGGCGCGCTCGCTGCGCACGCCGACCACCAGGCGGTCCGGGTGCAGGGTGTCGCCGACGGCGAAGCCCTCCCGCAGGAACTCCGGGTTCCAGGCCAGCTCGGCCTGCTCGCCGACCGGGGCCAGGGCGGCGAGGCGCTCGGCCAGCCGGTTCGCGCTGCCGACCGGCACGGTCGACTTGCCGACTACCAGGGTCGGCCGGGTCAGGTGCACCGCCAGCGAGTCGAGCGCGCTGTCGACGTAGCTCATGTCGGCGGCGAACTCACCCTTCTTCTGCGGGGTGTTGGTGCAGATGAAGTGGACGTCGCCGAACTCGGCGACCTCCTCCCAGGAGTCGGTGAAGCGCAGCCGGCCGCTGGAGCCCTCGTGACCGGCGACGTGCTTGACCAGCAGGTCGGCCAGGCCCGGCTCGTACATCGGCACCCGGCCGGCGGCCAGCGACGCGATTTTCTCCGGGTCGATGTCCAGGCCGAGCACCTCGAAACCGAGCTCCGCCATGCAGGCGGCGTGCGTCGCGCCGAGGTAGCCGGTACCGATCACCGTGATGCGGAGGGCCACGTGCTTCCCCTTCAGTCCAGGTTGCCGGGCCGCTCGGGGTACGGGCGGCCGCAGCCACCGATGGTATCCGGGCCCGGCGCCGTGTCGAGCCCGTCGATAACGGCCGGGTTGCCGAAATGCCGACCGGGGCCCGCTGGGGCGCGCCGGGCGGCACAATGCGCGCATGGGAGCGAGGGAGCGCGAAGAACCCGAGGGGGAGCGCCCGGCGACGCTGAGCCTTTTCGACGGCGTGCCCGGGGACGGCGAGGCGGAGGAGGGCGGTGCCGAAGGCGGCGGCGGGCCCGGGGACGGCGAGGGCGAGGTCCGGCGCAGGCGGCGGACCCGCCGGGTCCTGGTGTGGACGCTGGCCGTGCTGCTGGCGCTGCTGTTCGGCGGGGCGGGCGCCGCGTACTGGACGGTGGACCACTACGCCTCCTCGGTGGAGCGCATCCCCGACGCCTTCCCCACCCTGCCCGCCGACCGGCAGCCCGCCGCCGTCCCGAACGCGGGCACCACCTTCCTGCTGGTCGGCCTGGACGCCCGCTCGGACACCGCCACCACCGGCAAGGGCGCCAAGGCCCCCGCCTGGAAGGCCGGCGCCCAGCGCAGCGACACGATGATGCTGCTGCACATATCCGCGGACCGGAAGGGCGCGTCGATCATCTCCATCGCCCGGGACACCCTGGTCGAGGTGCCCGGCCACGGGAAGTCGAAGATCAACGCGGCGTACTCCTGGGGCGGCCCGGCGCTGATGGTGGAGACGGTGCAGAACCTCACCGGCATCAAGGTCGACCACATCGCGGTGATCGACTGGAACGGCTTCCGGGCGCTCACCGACGCGGTCGGCGGCGTCGACATCACCATCCCGCAGACCATCGAGGGCCGCGGCGAGGCCCGCCAGTGGGACGCCGGCACCCACCACATGAGCGGCGAGCAGGCGCTGCTGTACGTCCGCGAGCGGTACGGCCTGCCCAACGGCGACCTGGACCGCAGCAAGCGCCAGCAGAACTTCCTGCGCGCACTGATGATCCAGACCATGGACGCCGGCACGCTCGGCAGCCCCGCCCGGCTCACCGGCCTGCTGCAGGCGGTCGGCGACGTGGTCAGCGTGGACGACCGGCTCGGCAACACCGACCTCTACGACCTCGCCTGGAGCCTGCGCGGGCTGCGCCCGGACGGCGTGCGCTTCATGAACGCGCCCTTCGGCGGCTTCGACACGGTGGACGGCCAGTCCGTGGTGCTGCTCGACCGGGCCGCCGCCACCACGCTCTGGGAGGCCGTGCGCAACGACCGGATGGACCAGTACCTGGCCGAGCACCGCACCACCAGCGACACCCTGGGCGACAGCGTGCGCTGACGGCCCCGCCGCACGTCCTGTTGTGCATGTCACCATGCCGGGAGATCGTGCAACGCGCCTAGAATGAGGAGTACCACTTGCTACTTAACGGTAACTAACA
This sequence comes from Kitasatospora sp. NPDC051914, assembly GCF_040680995.1. Lineage (NCBI taxonomy): Bacteria > Bacillati > Actinomycetota > Actinomycetes > Kitasatosporales > Streptomycetaceae > Kitasatospora > Kitasatospora sp. NPDC051914. Next base: position 146 of record NZ_JBFAXX010000103.1, on the reverse strand, counting down.
ACTCGAGGGGCGAGACACATGGCGGGCAACTCCGGAGCGGATTTCGACCTCTTCCGCTTGACCGAGGAGCACGACATGCTCCGTGACGCGGTGCGGTCGCTGGCCGAGGCGAAGATCGCCCCGTTCGCGGCCGAGGTCGACGAGCA
>NZ_JBFAXX010000102.1:0-17825 GCF_040680995.1 Kitasatospora sp. NPDC051914 | reverse complement strand
TGGTGTCGTTGTTTTCTTCCGGGTGCTCTCCCTATCTCCGGTTTTGGGGGGGTGGGGAACTGCGCAGTTCCCGACGCCCCTGGTGGTTCTGCCCTACAGGTCCAGGCGGTAGTGGCAGATGCGGCGGGTCGGGAGGTAGCCGAAGGCCTCGTTGACGCGCTGCATCGCGGTGTTCTCCTCGGCGGTGTCGGTCATGAGGCCGTCCGGTGCGGGCCGGCGGCGGAGGGCGGTGCGGATCGACTCCGCCTTCATCCAGCGGGCCAGGCCCCGGCCCCGGTGGCCGGGCAGCACGCCGGTGCCGTAGTGCTGGCCGTCGCCGGCCCCTCCGCCCGGCAGCACCAGTTCGGTGAAGCCGACCATCGCACCGTCCGATTCGGCCAGCACCGCGACGGTGTGAAGCAGTTCGCCGCGGGCGGCGACGGCCTCGGCCGCGGCCCGCAGGCGCTCGGCGTCCCAGCGGACGGCGGGGTGGCCGGTGTCGCCCATCGGCATGTCGTCCATCGCAGGCCGGGCGGCGAGGTAGCGCTCCAGCAGGCCGTCCGGGACGGTGCCCTCCCAGGACACCAGGCGGTAGCCGGGGTGCGGGCGTTCGACCAGCGCGGTGAGCCGGTGCCGGTCCGCCTCGGCGAGCGGCAGGCGGGCCTCGACCAGCACCAGGGCCCGGTGCAGCCCGCGGGCCGCCAGGAAGGCCTCGCCGGGCCCGCCCTCCTCGGCCACCGCGAGCAGGATCCGCCGGCCGTCCGCGCGGGCCGCCGCGGCGGCGGCGTCGAACAGCAGGGTGCCGGCGCCGCGCCGCCGTTCCGCCGGGTGCACGGTCAGCTCCAACTCGGCGAGGTGGCGCCGGTCGTCGCGGTCGGAGAGCCGCAGGAAGGCCGTGCCCACCGGGACACCGTCGTCGGCGGCGAGCCAGGCGGCCCGGCGGCCGCCGGTGGGGGCGGCGGGGTCGGTCAGGGCGGTGAGGCGGATCGGCACGGGCGGCTCCGGGTCCGGGTGACAGGACGGCCCGGTGACCGTAGGCGCCGCCCGGCGCGGAGGCAACGGAATTACCCGCCGCCCGCCCACTACCGGGCGGTGTCCGACCGGTAGCGGGAGTTGGTGGTGACCACCAGCACGGCGGCCAGCAGCACCAGGTTCTTCACCACGAACTCGCCGACCAGGGTCAGCAGCAGCGGGTTGCCGCCGTCGAAGGCCGTGCCGGGCATCAGCAGCAGCACGCCGAAGGTGCCGCACAGGTGCGCGCCGAGCACGGGCATCGCCAGGACGAGGGCCCGGCCGGTGAGCAGCCACAGCCCGAGCAGCACCTCGAACCAGCCGAGGGCCGGCACGACCCAGCCGCCGGGGTGCCCGGGAATGGTGCCGGTCACCAGGACGGCGGCCGGGCTGCGCTCCATGATCTTCAGGATGCCGAACCACACGTAGAGCACGCCGAGGCCGCCCCGCAGCAGGGACAGCCCCCAGCGGTGCAGACCGGGCAGCAGGCGGGCGGTGCGGCTGTCCGGCGCGGGCGCGGTGTGCAGCAGGGGGCCGGGCGGTTTGAGCTCGGGGGTCACGCTCACGACGGTGTGCCTCCAGAACACGGCTGATGACGGGCCAGGACGGTGCAGCGAGCAGCGGATCTTGCACGGCGGCCGAGGCTGAAGGTGCGGTGCCGTCCCTTCCGCCTCGCGCAGTTCTCCCCCGGCCTTCGGCCGGGAGGTACCCCCACGCGCCCCCGGTCGACCGCCCGACGGCGTCCGCAGGACGCCCCCTACGGGGTGTCCTGCCGTCCCGGGGCGGGGCGGTGCAGGCTGCGGAGACTGCGCACCTGCGGTGCGTCGCCCTCGCCGGGGGCGGGTTCGCGGCCGCCGAGCTCCCGCCGGAGCAGGTCGCGGTAGGACGTCCGGTAGGCGTTGGCGGCGATCCGGTTGCCGGCCGCCAGGTAGGCGGCGACCAGCGTCTCGTGTGCGCTCTCGCGCAGGTTGTCGGCGTGGATGGCGACCAGGGCGGCGTCGACCGCGGCGCCGACCCAGCCGGCCTGGACGAGCCGGAAGGACAGTGCTTCGAGGGTGTGCAGCCGCTGTTCGCGCCAGCGCATCCGGTGGTGGTCGAGCCAGTCCTCCTCCCAGTCCGGCAGCAGGTCGTGGCCGAAGTCGCAGGCGGCGGCCCGGCCGAGTTCCTCGGCGTCCATCGGGAGCGCGAGGTTGAGCACCTGGGTGGCGGTGGCGCGCAGGTCGCCCAGGTCGGTGGTGACGTCCGGGGCGAGCCTGAGCCGTTCCCGGCCTTCGTGGAGCAGGTCCGTGCGGCAGCCGGGCAGGCGGTGCAGTGCGGTGCGCAGGGCTGCACCGGCCCTGGCCGGGTCGAGGCCGGGCCAGAGGACGGCGGCGGCCCGGGCCCGGGTGAGTCCGGCGGGTTCGACGGCGAGCAGGGCCAGCAGGCGGCGGGCGCCGATGCCCGGCTGGGCCTCGTCTCCGTCGATGTGCAGGGCGAAGCCGCCCAGCAGGTCGAGCCGGACGCCGGCGGCCGCTCCTCCGGCCGGGCACGGCCGGTGGCCGTCCGGGCCGTCCGGGCCGTCCGGGCCGTCTGCGGCCCGCAGGGTGCGCGGCCGCGGTGGTGCGAGGTCGCCCGCGGCGCTCCGGCGCGCCTGGCCTCCCCCGGGAGCGGCGACGGCCCTGATGCCGCCTCCGCCCGGTAGTGCTTGGATCATGGCTTGCCCCCGTGTCCTCACCCGGGTGCCGCCCGCAGGCGGTGCCCGTGGCGTCGCGGCGCCGGGGGCCGGCGCATCGCCGCGGTGTCGTCCGCGCTGCAGTGCCGTGCCCGGTGCCGCTGGTCGATCCGCTCCCTGTGGTCGGGCGGCCTGATTTCCACGCTAACCACCGCCGGTCGGCGGCAGCGAGCGCCATCGCCGCATTGCATGGGAGCCATAGAAGAAGCCGATCGACCGCTGCGGCCGCACCGAACGCCTGAGCAGCATCGATCGGTGTCCGCACAAATGTTTGACGGGACGTCGCCGGCCTCGCTGCAACACGGTGCAATGCCGCTGCAACGTTCATGTCACGAACCGTCACATACCTTCCGCACAAAGCCGCCTCCCGGCCGTCGGCCCGCACGCGAGAAGGAACGACACCGATGACCCTGCCCCTCACCGCCCGAGACACCACCCGCCGCCGGGTCATCGCCGCCGGACTCGGCGCGGCCGGCGCGCTCGCCCTGCCGGCCACCGCCTGGGCCGCCGAGACCCGCACCGGGCACCGCGCGCCCGGCGCGCACCAGGTCAGCGTCGTCGTGCGCTGGAACCAGGCCGTGATGGACGCCATCATGGCCGAGTACCGGCTGGCCGGCACGGTGTTCGGCCCCGCCACCATCAACGCGCGAGCGCTGGCCGTCATCCACAACGCCATATTCGACGCCTGGGCCTGCTACGACTCCTGTGCGGTCGGCACCCGGTTCGGCGGTTCGCTGCGCCGTCCGCGCCGCGAGCGGACCCTGGCCAACAAGAACGAGGCCGTCAGCTACGCCGCGCACCTGGCGATGCGCGACCTCTTCCCCAACCAGGCCGCCGCCGCGGACTCCTTCCTGCGCAGCCTCGGCTACGAGCCGGACGCCCAGGCCGGCCCCGACACCCCGGCGGGCATCGGCCGCCGCACCGCCCGGGCCGTGCTCGACTTCCGCCACCAGGACGGCGCCAACCAGGGCGGCGGCTACGCCGACACCACCGGATACACCGCGCTCAACCAGCCGCAGTCGATCGCCGCCTTCGACCCCGGCCTGGTCACCGCGCCCGAGCACTGGACCCCGCTGATCGTCGGCGGGAAGACCCAGAAGTTCCTGACCCCGCAGTTCTCCGTGATGAAGCCGTTCGCGCTGAGCCGCCCGGACCAGTTCACGGTGCCGGCGCCGCCCGCCTACCCGTCCACCCGGATGTCGGACGCGGTCGAGGAGCTGCTGGAGGTCAGCGCCTGCCTCAACGACGAGCGCAAGGCGATCGCCGAGTTCTGGCTGAACAACGACGTCACCCCGCCCGGTGCCCAGCAGATGTGGGGCCGCTTCGTCTCGGCCCGCGACGGCTACGGCATCGACGAGGACGCGCCGCTGTTCTTCGGCCTCAACATGGCCGAGTGCGACGCCGCGATCGGCTCCTGGGCGGTCAAGCGGCAGTACGACTTCGCCCGCCCGTCCACCCTGGTCCCGTACGACCAGCGCGGCCGGCAGATCCGCTCCTGGGGCGGCCCCGGCCAGGGCACCGTCACCATGGACGGCGTGCACTGGCGGGCCTACGTGGCGGTGCCGGGCTTCCCCGCCACCGTGTCCGGGCACTCCACCTTCTCCGGCGCGGCCGCCGAGTTCCTGCGCCGCTGGACGGGCAGCGACTCCTTCGGCGACTCCTTCGTGTTCAAGGCCGGCACCTCGACCGTCGAGCCCGGTCTGACCCCGGCCGTGGACGTCACGCTGTCCTGGCCCACCTTCACCGCCGCGGCCGAGCAGGCCGGCATCTCCCGCGTCTACGGCGGCATGCACTGGAGCTTCGACAACGGACCGGGCCTGGAGATGGGCCACAAGATCGGCCGCGTTGTGCACCGCAAGACCGTGGAACTCGCCCACGGTCAGCACAACTGACGCTGCACCCACGGGAGCTGACACACCATGACGAACCAGACCGCCAACCGGCCGTCCGCGCCCGCCCCGGCCGGGACGTCCGGCGGGGGCCTCGGCGGCCGCGCCCCGGCGTTCGCCGGGACCCGGGCCACGGTGGCCGGCACGCTCACCACGATCGTGTCGCTGCTGGTGCTGGCGGCGATCGGCGAGGCCACCGGCTCGCTGCTGCTGATCGCCCCGCTGGCCGCCACCGCAATGATCATCTGCGCCAGCCCTGCGCTGCCGCCGGCCCAGCCGCGCGGCGTGCTGATCGGCCAGCTCGGCTCGGCCCTGATCGGCTACGCGGCCGTCGCCGTCGCCGGCCACTCGCTGTGGACGGCCTCGGTCGCCGCAGGCCTCTCGGTCGGGCTGATGGGCGTGCTGCGTGCCGTCCACGCCCCGGCCGCCGCCACCGCCGTGCTGGTCGTCGTCCAGTACCCGGCCCCGGTGCGCTTCCTGCTGCTGCTCGCGGCGGGCAGCGTCCTGCTGGTCCTGGTCGGCCTGCTGGCCTCCCGGATCGGTGCGATCGGCAAGTACCCCACCTACTGGTGGTGACCGCAACCGGCATACCGGCGGCCGCGGGCCGCCGGTACGCCCGGCTCAGCGACAGGAGGGAAGAAACGATGGACCGCGACAGCGTCCTGGTCGACTGCGACTGGGTCAGGGCCCACGGCTCCGACGAGGGCGTCGTCCTCGTGGAGATCACCGACGGGGGCCCCAACCCGGGCGGCCGGATACCCGGGGCGGTCAGCCTCGACTGGACGACCGACCTGCAGGACCGCGTCCGCCGCGACCTCGTCGGCCCGGAGGCGTTCGCCGCCCTGCTCGGCCGGCACGGCATCGGCCCGGACGACACCGTCGTGTTCTACAGCGGCAACAGCAACTGGTGGGCCGCGGCCGGGTTCTGGCAGTTCCGGCTGCACGGCCACCGCGAACTGCGGCTGCTGGACGGCGGCCGGGCCCGCTGGGAGGCGCTCGGCGGCGACCTCACCGTCGAGGCCCCGGCCCGGACGCCGGTCGAGTACCCCGTCCGGCCGTTCGACGAGTCGCTGCGCGCCCACCGCGACACCGTCATCAACGGCATCGGCTCGATCAACCTGGTCGACTGCCGTTCCCTGGAGGAGTACCTCGGCGAGCGCACCGCCCCGCCCGGCGTCCCCGACGACCAGGGCGTGCGGCCCGGCCACGCCGAGTCCGCCCAGCACATTCCGTGGAGCGCGACCGTCCGCCCGGACGGCACCTTCCGCGACCAGGAGGAGCTGGAGGCGCTCTACAGCCAGCTCGACAAGGACGCGCCGACCGTCGTCTACTGCCGGATCGGCTGGCGGTCCGCGCACAGCTGGTTCGTCCTGAACGAGCTGCTCGGACGCCCCGGCGTCGCCAACTACGACGGCGCCTGGCGGGAGTTCGGCTCCTTGATCGGCGCCCCGATCGTCTCCGGGCCGCTGCCCTGGGGCGTCGTCCGCACCCCGGAGGTGGCCCATGCCTGACGTGACCGTGATGCGCGACGTGCTGCGCAACGGCTTCGACCAGACCGACCTGCCCTGGGTGCCGTGGACCGAACCCGGCCGCGTGGGCGTCGAGTTCGTCGTCCTGTGGGGACCCGACGCGGAGCAGGGCGAGGACTCCGCGGCCCTGCTGCTGCGCTTCCCGCCCGGCGCGCACGGCGACTTCCACGAACACCTCGGCCACGAGCTGATGCTCGTCCTCGACGGCGTGCTCGACCACAGCGACGGCCGCCGCTTCCACCGCGGCGACCTCGTCGTCGAGGACCCCGGCACCCGGCACCAGATGTCCAGCGCCGAGGGGTGCACCGTGCTCGCCGTCCGGGCCCGCCCGGCCTCGGCCCGCACCCCGGAGCCCGAAGAGATCACCACCGGCGTGGGCGCGGGCGCCGCGGGCTGACCCGCCGTCCACCCGCCGCCGGGTACCGGGCCGCGACCGACACCGCGGCCCGGTACCCGGCCGCCGCACGACGGGCGCCGGCCACCGCCGAGGCGCCCGGCACCGCTGCCAGGCCACGCACCGACGCCACCCGAGGAGTAGCCATGTCGCCTTCCCGAACCCTGACGCCGTACCCGCTGCGCCCCGCCGCTGCCGCCGCCCCGGAGCCCGCCGAGAGCCGCCGCGTGCTGCTCACCACCGGTTCCTCCGACGCGCACACCTGGAACCTCGTCCACCTGCAGCTGCTGCTGGAGGAGAACGGCCACTCGGTGCTCAACCTCGGCCCCTGCGTGCCGGAGCAGCTGCTCGTCGACACCGCGCAGCTGACCCGCCCCGACCTGGTGGTGTTCAGCTCGGTCAACGGCCACGGCCACCTGGACGGGCTGCGGGCCGCCCGCGCGCTGCGCGACGAGCGCACCACCCGGGACATCCCGCTGGTCATCGGCGGCCTGCTGGGCATCTCCCCGGAGGGCGCCGAGCAGCGGACGGCCGAACTCCTCGCGGCCGGCTTCGACCGGGTGCACCCCGACGGCGCCCGCCCCGACGCGCTGCTCGCCTACCTGGCCCAGCTGCCCGCCACCTGTACCGAGCGGGCTGCCGCGTGACCCGCTCACCCGCCTCCCCACCGGACCTCGGCGCCTACGTCCGCGCCGCCGCCAACGCCGGCGAACTCGTCGTCCAGCCCCGCATGGGCATGGCCGTCCCCAGTGAGATGGCGGCCGGCCTGACCGCCGTCGCGGGCCTCGCCGAACGCACCGTCGCCACCATCACCCTGGACAGCTACACCCGGGTCGGCGACCACAGCGCCGCCGTCGCCGCCGTCCGGGCCGGCAAGCCGCTCAACGGCTTCCCGCTGGTCGGCCACGGCCCGCGCACCACCGCCGAGGTCGCCGCCGCCGCGGGCCGCCACACCCCCGTGCAGGTGCGGCACGGCTCCGCCGACCCCCGGGCGATCTTCCGCACCATGGCCGCCGCCGGCCTCGGCACCAGCGAGGGCGGCCCGGTCTCCTACTGCCTGCCGTACGGGCGCACCCCGCTCGCCGAATCCGTCGCGGCCTGGCGGGAGGCCACCCGCTTCCTCGCCGAGGAGAGCCGGGCCAACGGCGTCCGCGCCCACCTGGAGTCCTTCGGCGGCTGCCTGCTCGGGCAGCTCTGCCCGCCCTCCCTGCTGGTGGCGATGTCCGCCCTGGAGTGCCTGTTCTTCGCCCAGAACGGCATGACCAGCGTCTCGCTCAGCTACGCCCAGCAGACCAGCCCGCAGCAGGACGTCGAGGCGCTCGCCGCCCTCCGCCTGCTCGCCGAGGAGCTGCTGCCGCCCACCGTCGACCGGCACGTCGTGCTCTACACCTACATGGGCGTCTTCCCGCGCAGCACCGCCGGCGCGGGCCTGCTGCTGAAGCGCAGCGCCGAACTGGCCGTCCGCGGCGGCGCGGAGCGCCTGATCGTCAAGACCGGCGCCGAGGCGCACCGCATCCCCACCGTCGCCGAGAACCTCACCGCGCTGCGGGCCGCCGCCGCGCAGGCCCGGCGCACCCGGCGCGACCTGGCGGACGCCCCGCGCGAGACCCCCGCCGAGGCCACCGAGGTGCTGCTGGAGGCCCGCGCGCTGATCACCGCGGTGCTGTCGCTGTCGGACGACGTCGGCACCGCCCTGCTGCGCGCCTTCCACCGCGGCATCCTCGACATCCCGTACTGCCTGCACCCCGACAACCGGGGCGCGGCCCGCGGCACGATCGGCGACGACGGGCGGCTGCGATGGTCCGAGGTCGGCGCCATGCCGCTGCTGGCCACCGTCGGCCGCTCCGGAGCGATGACCTCCGGACGGCTGTCCGGCATGCTCCGCCGGGTCGCCGAGCAGCACGACCGCGAGGCCGCCCGGCAGGCGCCGGAGCCGGAGGCGGTGCCGGCCGAGCCCGCGCCGCTGCGGATCGGCCTGATCGGCGGCGGCCCGCGCGGGCTGTCCGTCCTGGAGCGGCTGGTGGCCCGCTGCGCCGAGCAGCCGCCGGAGCGGCCGGTGGAGGTCACCGCGGTGGACCCGTACTGCATCGGCGCCGGCCGGATCTGGCGGCCGGAGCAGTCCCCGTGGTTCCTGATGAACACCCCGGCGCGCGAGGTCACCATGTTCTCCGGGCCGTCCGACGGCGGCCCGGCGCGGCCCGGCGCCGGCCCCGACCTCGCCGAGTGGTGGGCCGCCGCCGACCCGGAGAACGCCGAACCGGACGGCTACGCCCCGCGCGTGGTCTACGGCAGGTACCTGCGGTTCGTGCTGGGCCTGGTGCTGGACGCCCGGGTGCCGGGGCTGACCATCCGTCCGGTGAAGGCCCGGGCGCTCACCGCCGACCGCGGCCCCGCCGAGGACGGCACCGGCGAGCCCGTGCACCGGGTCCGGCTGGACCGCGGCGACGTGCTCACCGTGGACCGGCTGGTACTGGCCTCCGGCCACCCCACCAACGAGCTGGACGAGCAGCAGCGGGAGTGGCAGGCCTTCGCCGAGGCGCACCCGCCGGTGCGGTACGTGGTCGGCGACTCGGCCGCGGAGATGCCGCTGGACGCGATCCCGCCGGGCGCCGCGGTGGGCGTCCTCGGCATGGGGCTGACCTTCTACGACGTGGTGGCGGCGCTGACGCTGGGCCGCGGCGGGCGGTTCGTGCCCGCCGAGGGCGGCGGCCTGCGCTACCTGCCGAGCGGCCGGGAGCCGCGGATCATCCCCGCCTCGCGCAGCGGCATCCCGCTGCTGACCCGCGGACGGAACCAGAAGAGCGCCGAATTCCGCTACCGTGCAAGGCTGTTCACTCCGGAGCGGATGGCCGCCCTGCGGGCCGCCGGGCCGCTGGACTTCCAGTCGCAGGTGCTGCCCTGGCTGCTGGCGGAGATGAACCTCGTCCTGCTGGGCACCCGGCTGCGGCACGCCGCCGGGCCGGACGCCGAGCGGGAGTTCGCCGACCTGGCGGCGGCGACCTTCCGGGAGGAGCCGCCCAGCCCGGCCGCGCTGGCCGTGCTGGCGGAGGGCTTCGGCCCGGCCGGGGAGCCGCTGGCCGCACTGTGGCGCCTGGCCCGGCCGTTCGCCGGGCGGCGGTTCGCCTCGCCCGCCGAGTACCGCCGGGACCTCGCCGCCTGGCTGCGCGAGGACCTCGCCGAGGCGCTGCGGGGCAATGTCGACGGGCCGGTCAAGGCGGCCGGCGACGTGCTGCGCGACGTCCGGGCGACGATCCGCTCGGTGGTGGACTTCGCCGGGCTGACCCCGGACTCGCACCGCCGGTTCCTCGCCGACTTCAACCCGGCCGCCGCGGTGATCTCCACCGGGCCGCCGGCGATGCGCTCCGAGCAGTTCCTGGCGCTGCTGGCGGCCCGCGTCCTGGAGCCGGTCGGTCCGGCGGCCCGGTTCCGGGCCGACCGCGACCTGGGCTGCTTCACCGTGGAGTCCGGCCAGGTCGAGGACTCGCGGGTGCGACTGGACGCGCTGGTCGACGCCCGGGTGCCGGGCACCGACCTGCGCTCGGACCGGGACCCGCTGATCCGCGGGCTGCTGGCCGACGGCGTGATCCGCACCTTCGTCAACTCCTGGGCGGGCGGCGCGTTCGACACCGGCGGGATGGCCACCACCGACTCGCCGTTCCACCCGGTGCGGGCGGACGGCGGGATCGAGCGGACCATGTTCGTGCTGGGCATCCCGAGCGAGCACACCCGCTGGTTCACCCAGGTCGGCAGCGGCCGGCCGGGCCCCTGGGGAGCGTTCACCCGGGACGCCGACGCGATCGCCGAGGCGCTGCTCGCCGACGCGGCGCCGCAGACCGCGGCCGAGCCCGCGCTGACCGGGCGGGCCGGCCGGTGAACGGGCGCCTGGACGAAGGCTGGTGGCGCCACCGGCGGACCGCCGCGCACGAGGAGTACCGGGCCGCCCGCGACCTGCTGATCCGGCTGCGCGGCGACCGTGCGGCGGCCTGCGATTCCTTCCGGCCGCCGCGCGCCCGGGAGTTCAACTGGGCGCTGGAGTGGTTCGACGTGGTGGCCGCGGGCAATCCGCGGACCGCCCTGCGGCTGCTGTCGCCGGCCGGCGCGGACGGCCGGACGCGGATCGCCGAGGAGCTGTCCTTCGCCGAACTCTCGGCCCGCTCCGACACCCTGGCGGCCGCGCTGTCCGGACTCGGGGTGCGCCGCGGGGACCGCGTCCTGCTGCTCCTCGGCACCCGGGCCGAGCTGTGGGAGAGCCTGCTCGGCTGCCTCAAGCTCGGCGCGGTGGTGGTGCCCTCGTACCAGGACGTGACCCGGGAGGAGGCCGCCGACCGGATCGGCCGCGGCCGCATCCGGCACGTGTTCTGCTCCGAGGAGGCGGCCGCGCTGCTCGACGGGCTGCCGGTGCCGGGCCTGCGGATCGCCCTCACCGACCGTCCGGCACCGGGCTGGACGGCCTACCCGGACACCCGCTCGGTGCAGGTGCCGTTCCTGCCGGACGGCCCGACGCCCGCGGCCGACCCGGCGTTCTGCTACTTCACCTCCGGCACCACCTCGCTGCCGAAGCTGGTCGAGCACACCCATGCCAGCTACCCGGTCGGCCACCTGTCCAGCCTGTACTGGAACGGCCTGCGCCCGGGCGACCTGCACCTCAACCTGTCCGCGCCGGGCTGGGCGAAGCACTCCTGGAGCAGCTTCTTCGTGCCGTGGACGGCCGAGGCCGCGGTGCTCGCCCCGCCCGACGGCGGCCTGGCGCCCGAGGTGCTGCCCGGCGTGCTCGCCGACCACGGCGTGGACAGCTTCTGCGGCCCGCCGAGCGCCTGGCGGGCGATGCTGCCGCACCTGCACCGCACCCGGTCGGCCGTACGGCTGCGCGAGGCCACCGCGGCCGGCGAGCCACTGACCGCCGAGGTGTCGGCCGCGGTCGCCGCCGCCTGGCACGTGCAGGTCCGGGACGGCTACGGGCAGACCGAGGCCACCGCGCTGATCGGCCGCACCCCGGACGACCCTGCGCCGCTCTCGCCGCTCGGCCACCCGCTGCCCGGCTACCGGGTGGTGCTGCGCGACCCGGCGACCGGTGAGCTCGGTGCGGCCGGCGAGGTCTGCCTGGACCTCGCGGAACGGCCGGTCGGCCTGATGGCCGGCTACGCCGACGACCCGGAGCGCACCGCCGCGGCGCTGGCCGGCGGCCTGTACCGCACCGGCGACGTCGGCGAGGTCTGCGCGGACGGCTCGATCCGGCTGCTCGGGCGGCTGGACGAGGTGTTCAAGTCGTACGGGCACCGGGTGTCGCCGGTGGAGATCGAGGCGGTGCTGCGCGGGCACCCGGAGGTGGCGGACGCGGCGGTGGTGCCCCGCCCGGACCCGGCCGGCGGGCTGGTGCCGTACGCGGTGGTGGCGACCCGCGGGGAGCCGCCGAGCGGGGCCGGGGCGGCCCGGCTGCGCGGGGAGCTGCTGGCCCGGGCGGCCGAGCGGCTCGCCTCCGTGTTCGTGCCGCGCGGGCTGGAGTTCGCTGCGGAGCTGCCGCGGACCCGGTCCGGGAAGGTGCGCCGTGCGGAGCTGGCCGCACGGTTCGCGGACGGCTGACCGGATGCCGGTCGGCCGTCCGCGGCTCCGGGCTCTCCCGGGGCGCGGGGCGGCCCGTCAGCCCTGCGGTGCCGTGCCGCGGTCGGCGGTGGCGAGCAGGGCCTCGGCGACGGCGCGGGCGCGCGGGGCGGCGTCCGGGGTGCGTTCGCGGAGTGCGGTGATGATGGCGCCGTCGCCCAGCAGGGCGAGCTGTCCGGCGAGGTCGCGGTGGCCCCGGTAGCCGGCGGCGGCGAGCAGCCCGTCCAGGTACTCGATCACCTTCTGCTTGTGCTCGGCGGCCACCCGGTGGGCGGGGCTGGCCGGATCGGCCTCCTCCACCATGGTGTTGATGAAGGCGCAGCCGCGGAAGTCGTCGGCGGCGAAGCGCTCGGCGAGGCCGTCGAAGAGGGCGAGCGGGAGCTCGCCGGTGCCGCGGGGGCTGGCCCGGACGGTGTCGGCCAGCCAGGTGCGCCAGGCGGCGTCGCGGCGCCGGAGCACCTCGACGACGAGGTCGTCCTTGCTCGGGAAGTGCCGGTAGAAGGACGCACGGCCGACGCCGGACTCGCTCAGGATGCGCTCGACCCCGACCGCGCGGATGCCCTCCTCGTAGAACAGCCGCTCCGCGGCGGCGAGGAGTCGTTCTCTCGCATTGCTCGGCATCCGAAAACGGTACCACTCGGTTCTGATTTTTCGATGGGCGTTGACGGAGGACGGAACCGATCGGTACCGTCCTAGCTGTTTGGTACCGATCGGTTCCATCTCTGCCGCAACCGAGGAGAGACACCATGTCCCGTCTGCCCCAGCTCACCACCGAGACCGCCGACGAGGAGCAGCGCGAACTCCTGGAGAGCACCCTCAAGCAGCTCGGCAAGGTCCCGAACCTGTACGCGGCACTCGCCAACGGCCCTGCCGCCCTCCGCGGTTACCTGGCGATGCGCGAGGCGCTGGTCGGCGGCACCTTCAGCACCAAGCAGCGCGAGCAGCTCGCCCTGTTCATCGCCCAGCGCAACAGCTGCACCTACTGCGTCTCCGCGCACACCATGCGCGGCGGCAAGGTCGGCCTGAGCGAGGGCCAGCTGCTCGACACCCGCCGCGGCACCGACGCCGACCCGCACATGGACCAGGTGCTCAAGCTGACCGGCGAGATCATGGCCAGCGGCGGCCGGGTCTCCGACACGGCCCTCGCCGAGGCCCGCGCGGCCGGCGTCACCGACGCCGAGATCGCCGAGATCGTCGGCCACGTCGCCCTGAACGTGCTGTCCAACTACTTCAACCACGTCGCCGAGCCGGAGCTCGACTTCCCGCTGGTCGACGCCCACACCCTGGCCTGACGGCCGCCGCGGTCACGGGACGCCCGGAGACAGCACTCCGGGCGCCCCCGCCGCCCGCCGGCGGCCGCCCACCCACCACACCGGCACCACACGGGCGGCATGCGGGAGCAGCAGCAGTGGACATCGACGTCAAGACCCTGAGAACGTTCTGCGAGGTCATCAGAACCGGCTCGTTCACCAGCGCCGCCCACCGGCTGGGCTACTCGCAGTCGAGCGTGACCGCGCAGATGCGCGCCCTGGAGAGACAGGTCGGCGCTCCCGTCTTCCACCGCCTGCCGAACGGGGTCCGGCTCACCCCGGCAGGCTCCACCCTCCGCGGGTACGCGGGCCAACTACTCACCCTGGTGGACGAGATGGAGCACGCCCTGCGCGGCCCCTCGGCCACCGTGCCACGGCTGAAGGTCGGCCTCGTCCCGGCCCTCGCCTACGGCGAACAGCTCGCCAGGATCGCCCAGTTCGGCCGTCGTCTGCTCCCCGGCGTACAGCTCGCGCTGCGCGTGATGGGCACCGCCGAGATCCACGCGGCCCTGCGCGCGGGCGGCCTGGACGGCGCCATCCTGCTGACCGGCCGCGACCACCGCGCCGCCGCCCCCGTCGCCGCACTCACCGCGGCCCCCGGCCGGGCCGGCGCCCGGGCCCGCACCGCACTGCTCGCCGAACGCGCCTCGGCCGTCCGCGAGCGGCCCGAGGCTCCCACCGAGATCGCCGTCCAGGACCTGGAGTTCACGCCCAGCACGAGCGCCGCGGCCCGCCCCCCGCTCTCCTGCCACCAGGTCGTGGTGGCCGACCCGGACTGCCCCTCGCAGCGCTGGCTGCCGGAGTTCCTGCGGCTGCGGGGCGGCGAGACGCCGGAGAGCCTGGAACTCGGCTCGATGGACGGGGTCCACGCGACCGTCCAGGCCGGGCTGGGCTGCGCGATGCTGCCGACCGGCCTCGCCGCCCAGCCGTACGGCGCGAGCCTGGCGCCGATCCCGGGCGTGCCGAGGATGCACTGGACGGTGTCGCTGCTGGCCGCCCGCGGCAAGGAGTTCCGCGAGGGCCACCGTCAGGGCCTCGCCGACGCCATCCGCCTCGCCCTCACCTGCCCGGCCTAGCCGGCAACCACCAGGGGCACGAGGCGCCCCGGCGCCCCTGGTGGTTGCCCGTGTGTCCCTGGTCGCCCCCGCGGTCAGCCCTGCGGGGACAGGTCGTAGCGGTGCACCGCGGAGACCGTGTAGGAGACGTCGGGCACCGACAGCCCCAGTGCCCGCATCCGCTCGGCGAAGCGGTTCATCGACTCCTCGGAGTCCCACAGGTCGATCACCCGGATGCCGTCACCGGTCACCGCGGCGACATGGGCCAGGCAGCCGGCGAAGATGCCGTCCTCCCGGGCCAGCCGCTCGTGGAACTCCTCGTACTGTTCGGCGGTCGCCCCCAGCAGGTCGACCTCCACGAGAACCGCCATCCCGGCCCTCCTCGGCTCCGCGCCGCCGCGACGGCCGCGGCGGACTCCGTCTCCCAATCTCGGCCCGCGCACCGCCCGCCGCAAGCAGGACCACGGCCGGCCGACAGTCCGATTAGGGCCGGACGGCCCTGTCCGCGACCCGCGGCGGCCGGACAGAATGCGGTGGCCCCTCCGCGGTGGAAGGGCCGGGGAAGGAGTTGTGCCATGCTCGACGGCACGGTACGGACGGGTACCGAGGATCCCGTGCGGGTCTTCCTGCTCGACGACCACGAAGTGGTCCGCCGGGGCGTACAGGACCTCCTCGACTCCGAACCCGGTCTGACCGTCGTGGGGGAGGCCGCCACCGCCGAACAGGCCCTCGCCCGGGTGCCCGCGCTGCGGCCGCACGTCGCCGTGCTCGACGTGCGCCTGCCGGACGGCGACGGCGTCTCGGTCTGCCGCGAGCTGCGTTCCCGGATGCCGGAGCTGGCCTGCCTGATGCTGACCTCCTTCGACGACGAGGAGGCGCTGCTCGACGCCATCATGGCCGGCGCCTCCGGCTACGTGCTCAAGCAGATCGCCGGCACCGACCTGGTCTCCGCCGTCCGCACGGTGGCCGCCGGCCAGTCGCTGCTCGACCCGGGTGCCACCGGCCGCCTGATGGCCCGCCTGCGCGGCGAGACCTCGGTTCCGCAGCCGTCCCCGCTGCCCGCGCTGACCGAGCGCGAGGCGCAGATCCTGGCGCTCGTCGGCGAGGGGCTGACCAACCGGCAGATCGGCGAGCGGCTCTACCTGGCGGAGAAGACCGTCAAGAACCACGTCTCCCGGCTGCTCGCCAAGCTCGGCGTGGAGCGCCGCGTCCAGGCCGCGGTGCTCGCCACCCAGGTTCCCGCCGCCAAGGCACCCGCCGGCCGCCGCTGACCCCGGCCGCACCGGAGCGACATCGGGCACCCCCCAAGGGGTGCCCGTTTGCTATCGGCGGCGGTCCGTTGGGCCCGGTCGACCGGCCCCGGGCCGGGGACGGTGGACCCGGCGGTGCGGGGACCAACGGCCCTGGGGCGCCTGCCCCGCCGCCACGGAGCATGGATCGCCGCCGGCCGGAGCCGGGAGCGGCGCCCGTGCGCGCGCTCCCCTCCCGTACGCCCGCGCGGCAGTACGAGGTTCGGCGAGCGAGTGAGGAGACGTCCGGTGGCTGCCATCGAGGCGACACAGGAAGGGGTCGGGAGTCCGGCCCCGCGGCGGCGGCCCGGGGCGGTACTGGTGCGGTGGCTGACCACGACCGACCACAAGACGATCGGCTCGCTGTACCTGTGGTCGGCGTTCGGCTTCTTCCTGGTCGGCGGTGTGCTCGCGCTGGTGATGCGCGCCGAACTGGCCCGGCCCGGGACGCAGTTGCTCTCCAACGAGCAGTTCAACCAGGCCTTCACCATGCACGGCTCGATCATGCTGCTGCTGTTCGCGATGCCGCTGTTCACCGGCTTCGCCAACTGGATCATGCCGCTGCAGATCGGCGCCCCCGACGTCGCCTTCCCGCGGCTCAACATGCTGTCGTACTGGCTGTTCCTGTTCGGCTCGCTGATCGCGGCGGCCGGCTTCGCCACCCCGCAGGGCGCCGCCGACTTCGGCTGGTTCCTCTATGCGCCGCTCTCGGACGCCGTCCACTCCCCCGGCGTCGGCGCCGACATGTGGATCATGGGCGTGACGCTGTCCGGCTTCGGCAGCATCCTCGGCGCGGTCAACTTCATCACCACCATCATCTGCATGCGCGCCCCCGGAATGACGATGTTCCGGATGTCGATCTTCTGCTGGAACGTGCTGCTCACCGCCGTCCTGGTGCTGATCGTCTTCCCGGTGCTGGCGGCGGCACTGCTCGCCCTGGAGTGCGACCGCAAGTTCGGCTCGCACGTCTTCGACCCGGCGAGCGGCGGCGCCATGCTGTGGCAGCACCTGTTCTGGTTCTTCGGGCACCCCGAGGTGTACATCCTGGCGCTGCCGTTCTTCGGCATAGTCTCCGAGGTCATCCCGGTCTTCAGCCGCAAGCCGATGTTCGGCTACTCGGGCCTGATCGCCGCCACCATCGCCATCGCCGGCCTGTCGGTCACCGTCTGGGCCCACCACATGTACGTGACCGGGCAGGTGCTGCTGCCCTTCTTCTCGTTCATGACCTTCCTGATCGCGGTGCCGACCGGCGTGAAGTTCTTCAACTGGGTCGGCACCATGTGGAAGGGCTCGCTGAGCTTCGAGACCCCGATGCTCTGGACGACCGGATTCCTGGTCACCTTCCTCTTCGGCGGGCTCACCGGGGTGCTCCTCGCCGCGCCGCCGATCGACTTCCACGTCTCCGACTCGTACTTCGTCGTCGCCCACTTCCACTACACGCTGTTCGGCACGGTGGTGTACGCGATGTTCGCCGGCTTCCACTTCTGGTGGCCGAAGATGACCGGCAGGATGCTCGACGAGCGGCTCGGCAAGATCACCTTCTGGACGCTCACCGTCGGCTTCCACACCACCTTCCTGGTCCAGCACTGGCTCGGCGCCGAGGGCATGCCCCGTCGCTACGCCGACTACCTGGCCTCGGACGGCTTCACCACCCTCAACACCGTGTCGACCGTGGGCTCCTTCCTGCTCGGCCTGTCGATCCTGCCGTTCCTCTACAACGTCTGGAAGACCGCCAAGTACGGCGAGAAGGTGACCGAGGACGACCCGTGGGGCTGGGGCCGCTCGCTGGAGTGGGCGACCTCCTGCCCGCCGCCGCGGCACAACTTCCTCACCCTGCCGCGCATCCGCTCCGAATCCCCGGCCTTCGAGCTGCACCACCCGGAGATCGCCGCCCGCGACCACCTGGAGAACCACGGCGAACCCGCCAAGCACCTGGCCGGGGTCGTCCCCGCGGAGTACGACGTCCCGCAGCCGCGGCGGCCCCGCGCCGAGCGCTGACCCGGCGCCGGCCGACACCCCCCGAACGCCGTTCCCGCCCCTGCTAAAACCCCCCCCCGGGG
>NZ_JBFAXX010000101.1:0-18214 GCF_040680995.1 Kitasatospora sp. NPDC051914 | reverse complement strand
ACGACGGGCCCGATGCTCGACCAACCGCATCAGCCGAACCATCGCCGCCGTCCCCACCCTCCTGACCTGGGAAAACCCAGGATGAAAGAAGCTCAGTCAGAAGGGTGGGGAAGGAGACGATGCCGCCGAAGGCCTCCGAGGGCACGGACTGGTCTGCGACCACCACGACGTCGCCGTGCCGGCCGAGATTGGCCGCCATCTCTTGCGCTGCCTGCGCGGCGGGGTCGCCGAGCACGAAGAACAATGCCCCGCTGCGCGTGGGTGGTGGCGCTCTCGTCGAGGCCTCGATCAGCTTCGCGCACGGGCCGCAACCGACCATCAGAAAGCCCATCACGGTGTCGCCGCGGGCGATGTCCGACTGGTCGATTCGCCGGCCATCGACTGTGGTGGCGGTGAAGTTGGCGACCGCCGTGCCGAGGGCCGGCAGTGGATCCGTGCCACCGGACGGCCGGGCTTCGATCTCCCCCAGCCGGCGAATGACCGCGAAGGTCAGCGAGAAGTTCACCGCCGTTGCGGCTCCCAGAATCATGGCCAGAACGCCGAGTGCCAGCACCATCGAAATCCAATCATGAACTACGGGCGCCAATGATCGCCTGGCGCCTGACATTTTGCAGGACCTCGCTACTCATCCGCTCTTCATCGGCTACTCACTTTTCCGGGGAAACCCTGGAACATGTGACCCACGCCACAAAAGCGGAAATCCACTTGCCATGGCCGATGGAATCGGCTGTACGGTTTCGACATTCGCAGCGAGCCCGGCGAACGGATCACATGGCCGGCGCGGACGCATTGCCGACAACACGCCCGATCTCCCGGGAAAGGACGAAAGGTGCTCGCGACAACAGTGGAGAATGGTGCTGGAACACGGCTCCGGAGAAAGCCGTGAGGGTGCCGGCATGGTCCGCCGCCGGCCTGGTGGCACTCTTGGTGGCAGAGCGTCGATACGTGTCCCTGATCACCGTCCAGGGACGGAGCATGGAACCCCAATATTCCGAAGGGGACCAGGTTCTTGCCATTACTGACCGGCAGGCCCTGCCAGCCTGCTGCCGAGCGGATGATTCACCGTAGGCGAATTAATCCGGACGCACCGTCCCTGGACCTCCTGGGACGCGGCAATCTCTTCGGATCGGTCCAGTCATGTTCAGGCGAATTCAATGACGAACCTCGGGTTGAATTCCCGCACCACTCGGCGATCGATCGGACGGGCTCCACGTTCCATGCCCGACCAGATCGCAAGACAGAAAACCCAGAATTAAATGGAGGGGTCAATGCTTAAGGTTGCAAAGAAGGCATTTCGGGCTGGGGGATCCGCCCTGCTGGGGGCGGCTCTCGTCTCCGCCGCCCTGATCGGGCCGACAGGCTCGGCCTCAGCCGAGACCGTTTCGTCGGCCGCACCCGCACAGACGCGGCTCACCGCTCAGAGCAGCAGCGCACAGCTCGCCGCGCTCGCGGCGGCCGCCCAGCACTACCAGAACGCGAACAGCGGGAAGTGCCTGGTCGTGCAGGGCACCAGCAACGGCAGCGGCGCATTCCAGTACAACTGCGGCGACTACGCCGACCAGCAGTGGAACGTCCACTGGAATTCGGACGGTACGGCGTTCCAGATCGTCAACAGCAACAGCGGGAAGTGCCTGGTCGTGCAGGGCACCACGGCCGGCAGCGGCGCCTTCCAGTACAACTGCGCCAACTACGCCGACCAGTTCTGGTACGGCTGGGTCGACGGCGTCGGCCGGTACCAGTTCCAGAACGCCAACAGCGGCCAGTGCCTGGTGATCCAGGGCGGGAACAACGGCAACGGCGCCTTCCAGTACACCTGCGGCGACTACGCCGACCAGCTCTGGTGGGTGGGCTGACCCTGGCCTCGTGAGGGCCCGCCGCCCATCGGGCGGCGGGCCCTCACGGTCCGGATCGCACGCGCCATGCGCGCGCCTGCGAACTCCCGGCGTCCACGGCCGGGCCGAACCACCAAGCCCGGGTCGCCAAGCGTGACCCGGGCGTCTGGCATCCGGCAGTGCTCAGGTCCGGGCGGTGGACTCAGAAGCTCGAGGCGTGTGAAATCACGACCCACCCTCTACCGGGGCGATCGGGACAGCTGGTTCCTCCCCGCGCCGGCACGATGACCGGGGAGCTCCACTGGATTCCGACCCGGTGGGCGGTCCTTCTCGCCCTCTCCTCGCTGTCCGTTACGAACCCGTGGCGGGCCAAGAAAATCTCGCGCGCTGCGCCGTCCTGGTGGACCGGACGGCCAAACGGGGCCCGCCGGCGCAGCGCCGTCTCCCTCGCCGGACCGACCAAAACCGGCATAGCTCGCCGTAATTCCACCTAAATCACTGGTATTGCATCCAGGGGCCGTCACTCGGGCGGTCAAGTCCTCTGTATCCTGGCGTCTTTGTGCGCGGACCCGTTCACCGTACGGGCCGCGCGGAGTACGGCGATGCACGAAGGAACAGGGGTGGCCGATGGTGCGCTACGGAGTCCTCGGCTCCCCGGAGTTACGGGTTGACGGCCGGGCGGTCGAGGTGGCTCGGCCCCGCAACCGGGCGGTGCTGTCGTTCCTCCTGCTCAACGCCGATCGGCCGGTCACGATCGAGATGCTGATCAACGCGCTCTGGGGGGAGGAGCCGCCGAAGACCGCCCGGGCCCAGGTGCACACGGTGATCTCCGCAGTCCGTCGGCTGCTGCCGCCCACGGCCGCGGAGCAGCTGACTTGGGACGGCGTCGGCTACCGGCTCGGCCTCGGCCGGGACGAGCTGGACCACGCCGAGTTCGGTCGGCTGCTGGCCGAGGCACGCCACCACCCGGAGCCAGCGGAGGCGGTGCGACTGCTCCGTGAAGGCCTGGCTCTCTGGCGAGGCGAGGCGTTGTCCGGGGTGGACGCACCCTTCGTGGCCGCGGTCCGCACACGGCTCCAGGAGGAACGCTTCCAGGCGCACGCGCTGCTCGCCGATCTCGAACTCGCGGCAGGCCGCCACACTGAGCTGGTTCCCGAACTCACGGCGCTCTCCGCCGAGTTCCCGTACCGCGAGGACATCGCCGGGCGGCTCGCCCGGGCGCTGCACCTGAGCGGGCGGCAGACCGAGGCCCTGGAGGTGGTCCGCGCGGTCCGCAGCCTGCTGGCCGAGGAGTACGGCGTGGACCTGGGCCGGGAACTGGCCGAGCTGGAGTGCGTCATGCTGCGCGGCGAACTCTCCGCGCCGAAGCCCCCGGGCACGACCCGGTCCGCAGCGACCTCCACACCGGCCTCCCACGGGCCACGCCAGCTCCCCAGGGCCGCGCGTGGGTTCGTCGGCCGGGAGAGTGAGCTCGCCACGCTGGAAGCGCTTCTGGACGGCCCGGCCGACGAGGGCCGGACCATCTCGGTCACAGGCCCGGCCGGCGTGGGCAAGACCTCCCTGGTGGTGCGCTGGGCCCACTCGGTCGCCGGGCAGTTCCCCGACGGCCAGCTCTTCGTCGACCTGCACGGCTACGACGACGGGGACCACGAGCCGGCCGCCCGCGTACTCGAACGCTTCCTCCTGGCGCTGGGTGTGCCGGACGGTCAGATCCCGGCCGGGACCAGCGCGCGCGAGGACCTCTACCGCTCGTCGGTGGCGGGCCGGCGGCTGCTGGTCGTGCTCGACAACGCGCGGGGGTACGAACAGATCAGACCGCTCATTCCGGGCGCCCCGGAGAGCCTCACCGTCGTGACCAGCCGGGGCGTCCTCGGCGCCTTGGTGGCCGAGACCGGTGCGTTGCAGGTCCGACTCGGCATGCTGTCGCTGGACGAAGCCGTCGAGGTGCTGGCCAGGATCGCAGGACCGGACCGGGTGGCGGCCTCGCCGGACGCCGCCCGCGAGCTGGCACGGCTCTGCGGAGGCCTGCCGCTCGCCCTGCGAATCTCCGCGGCCCGGCTGGCCTCGCAACCCACCGTGCAGTTGTCCCGGCTGGCCGAGGAACTCGGCCCCGACGACCGGAGGCTGTCCGAACTGGGTCTGCCCGATGGGGAACTGACCGTCACCCGGGCGCTCGACCACACGTACCGGCGGCTGACGCCGGAGCAGGCGGCGCTGTTCCGCCTCATGGGCCTGCACCCCGGCCACCACCTCTGCTCGGCCGCCGCCGGGGCTCTCTCCGGCACGGGCCCGCTGTCGGCCACGGCCTCCGCCCGCGTACGAGGCCTCCTGCGGGCGCTCGAGGGTGTGCACCTCCTGGACCAGGCGATGCCGGACCGCTACCAGATGCACGACCTCGTGCGACTCTTCGCACGGCAGATCGCCGCCGCCGTGCCGGACGAGCAGACCGCCGGGCTCCCCCGGCTGTTCGAGTGGTACGTCGCGGTGGCGGACGCGGCGCAGCGCCTGATCGACCCGACCGGGATCTTCCTCACGCCGGTGCTCGACAGTCCCTGGGTGGGACCGATGCCGTTCACGGAGCAGGCCGGGGCCAAGGAGTGGTTCGTCCTGGAGACCGACAACCTGATGGCGGCGACCCGGCAGGCGGCGGCGTTGGGCCGGCACCGTCCCACCTGGCAGCTGGCGGCCGCGATGGCCGGCGGTCTGCTCAACACCCACAAACTGGACCTCCTGGCGGAGGCTCAGGACCTGGGCATCGGGGCCGCCGGGGAGCTCGGCGACCAGCTTGCCGCCGCCGTGCTCACCCACAACAAGGCCGTCGCCCTCACCCTGCGCCGCGATCCGCTCGCCCAGGCCCACTACGAGCGGGCCATCGAGGTCTACCGGCGGCACGGCGACGCCCAGCGCGTCGCCCGGGGCACGCTCCACCTGGGCAACCTCCACTTCCACCTGAAGCGGCTGGACGACGCCGTCCGGTGCTACGAGGACTCCATCGAAACGGCCCGGGTCCTGGACGACCCCTACCTGCTCGCCAAGGCACTGGCCAACCTCGCCCTGATCAGGACCAACCTGGGCGACCACGAGCGGGCGTGCGAACTGTTCGCCTCGGCGGCCGACGTGTCCGAGGCGAACGGCGCCGCGGCGGACGCTGCCATCTTCCGCGGCCAGCTCGCCCTGGCACTGCACCGGCTCGGCCGGAACGGGGAGGCTCTCGAGCTCAGCAGGAGGTCCCTGGAGACCGCCAGGCAGCTCGGCAATCCGCTGTTCACCGGCCGGATGCTCGAGCAAATCGGGATGGTGGAGTCCGAGCAGGGCCGCGCGGCCGAGGCACGGTCCGCCTGGGAGGAGGCGCTGGGACTGCTGGAGGCGGTCGGGAGCCCCGAGGCCGAGGCCGTCCGCAACCGGCTGCGCGCCTATCGACCAGAGCTCTAGCTGCGCATCTGCCGAATCTTGGTTACATCCGGGTCCGGGTCTTCTGTTTGAGGCGTTCGTGGGGGTCTGGCCGCCGAGGGCGCCGTGAGGCGGTGTTTGTCCCGTTCTCCGTGGTGCCCGGCCCGGCCGTCCTCCCCCTGGTGGTCGGGCCGTGTTGTGTCGGCCCAGACCTGGGCCCGAGACATCCGCATCGCCTGACCCAGGTGGTGCTGGAACCTGCACGGGGCACGGTGTCGCTCATTAGTAATGTAATGCGCCAGTCATGATCATGTGGGAGGGGATTGGTGTGGGGGGCGGACGGAAGTGGGCCGGGCTGCTGCGGGCGGCGGCTTCGGTGGTGGTGCTCGCGGCGGTGGCCGCACCGAGCGGTCCGGTCGGGCCGGTGCGGTCCGAGGCGGTCGCGGCCGAGCAGGCGCCGACGGGGGCGGCTGGGGTTCTGCCGATGGACGGCGGCGGCCGCCGGGCTTGGGCCCAGCCGCCGACCACGCCCGCCGTACCGGCCGTACCCGCCGGGGGCCGGACGGCCGCGGTGACGCCGGCGGGCGGTCAGGCCGCGGTGCCGGCCACCGTGTTCGCCGCATACCGGACGGCGGCAGCCGCCGTCGCCGCCTCCGATCCCGGCTGCCACCTGCCGTGGGAGCTGCTGGCCGCGATCGGCCGGGTCGAGTCGGGGCACGCGGACGGCGGCCGGGTCGACGCCGCCGGCACCACGGCAACCCCGATTCTCGGCCCCGCCCTGGACGGCAACGGCTTCGCGGCGATCGCCGACACCGACGGCGGCGCCGTCGACGGCGACCGGCGCTGGGACCGCGCCGTCGGCCCGATGCAGTTCATCCCCTCCACCTGGGCGGTGTGGGGTGCGGACGGCAACGGCGACGGCCGCCGGGACGCCAACAACATCCACGACGCCGCGCTCGCGGCCGGCCACTACCTGTGCGCCGGCTCGCGCGACCTCGCCGACCCGGCACAGCTCGACGCGGCGATCCTCGGCTACAACCATTCCGCGCAGTACCTGCGCACCGTCAAGGGCTGGATGGCGCACTACCGTTCCGGCGCCGTGGCCGTCGCGGACGCGCCGCTGCCCGCACGGCCGATCCCCTCCGGTGCGGTGCACCCGCCGACGCCGACGCCGACGCCGAGCCCGTCGCCGGCCGCCCCGACCCCGCGGCCCACACCGTCGCCGTCGTCGCCCTCCCCGTGGGCGAACCCGTCGCCGACGGCCGGGAAGCCCGATCCCACGCCGGTCGCCACACCGAGCGGCGGCACCTCGCCGACCCCGGACTCCTGCCCGACGCTGCCCGCTCCGAGCCCCACCCCCGGCGCCACGGTGGGCCCGACCACGATCCCGTCCGCCGGTCCGACGCCGACCATGACCGCGACCACGACGGCCACTGCGACGCCGTCTCCCACCGGCTCCGGTTCGCCGACAGCCTTGCCCTCGCCGACCGCGACGGTACCCGGCGGCTGCCCGGTGCCGACCGCCGCCGCGAGCCCCTCGGCCTCCGCCACCGCACCGGCGGCGCACTGATCGCACGCCCCGGCCGGTGCGGGAACCGGTACACCGGCCGGGGCGGCCCGGCAGCTGGTTCCTCCGTGGAGAGTGCTTCTGCAGCTGCCTCTGGGCCTGTTGCTCGGGGTTGCTCCAGTCTCCACTGTCGGATGCAGGGCGGCGCAGAACGCTCTCACCGGCTGCTGACCCCTTGAGGTGCGGAAGGCTCCTGCGGCAGTACCCGCCGCAGGAGCCCTCCGCACGACCGCCACTGGCGGGTGCCCGGGTGTTGTCAGCCGGGCTGGTTGAACGCTCACGGCAGTGACCAGGACCACGAGCAGGAGGCCGATCATGTCGGTGACGGTGTTGCGTTTCCTTCCGGCGATCCTCTTGCCGACATCGACGCCCTGGCCGGCGGCGGGGACGCTGGTGGAGGTCTTGACGCTCTGCGACCTGACCACGGCGCCGGCGCAGCCGGGCACACCGGCGGTATCCGGCCCGGCCGCCGGATCTGCGGGCCCCGACGGGCTGCCGCTCATCACCCTCGGTGCCTCTCCCGGCGCGGGCGCCATGTCTTTGTCGGCGGCCGCCGTGGAACGGATGATCGTCGAGGATGCCGCCGGGGACGGGAAGGCCCCGGTCGGCGGCGGGCCGATCCCGGCGTACGTGTGGGAGGGCCGCCGGGGCTACCTGTGGCCGACGGCCGCCGGGGAGCTGTGCCATGCTGAGTATTCCGGCCTGGGCCTGATCCGGGGCTGTATCGCGGCCGCGGACCTGCCGTCCGGCCGGACCCCGGGGCCGGACGGCATCACCACGGCGCTCGAGGAAAACGGCGCACTGCACGTCTTCCTCGCCGACCTGGAGGACGTGCGGTCCCTGTCCTGCAACGGCACCGCGTTCACCGTGACGGAGGTGGGCCGGACGCGGACGCCCGAAGGGACCCGCGTCTACTACACCCTGCGAACACCATGGTGGCCCACCGGCAGCATGACAGCCACGGTCCTCCGCGCCGAGGGCACCACCGCCGACACGCTCCGGCTCGGCCCGGACCGCACGGACGACCCGCGCACCCATCACTGCGCCTGACGCCCCGACACCCGGCGGTCTGACATCGGACGCGGCACGCCGGCCCGGCTGGAAGGGGGGCCGGGCTTAGAGCTCCTAGGGAGCGTATTTGGTCGTGATCGAGGGGTGGTCCTGGTCAGGTCCTTGATCCAGATCATCGAGGCACGAAGGTGGAGGCCGGCGAGGTAGCTCTCGGGTGTCTTGTCGAACCGGGTGGCGATGCCCCGCCAGGCCTTCAGCCTGTTGATCAGGCGCTCGACGGTGTTGCGCTCCTTGTAGAGCTCGGCGTCGTGGCCGACGGGCCGGCCGCCTCTGCTGCCCTTCTTCTTCCGGTGGGCGGCCTGGTCCCGCTTCTCCGGGATGACGGCCTTGATGCCGCGTTTGCGCAGGTGGGCGCGGTTGCCGCGGGAGGAGTAGGCCTTGTCGCCGGCGACCGCGTCGGGCCGGGTGCGGGGACGGCCGACCGGCCCGCGAACCCGGACCTTCGCCAGCACCGGGATGAACTGCGGGCTGTCGGCGGCCTGCCCCTCGGTCAGAACGAGCACCAGCGGGCGGCACTTGCGCTCGCCGGCGACGTGGACCTTGCTGGTCTGCCCGCCTCCGGACCGTCCGAGCAGTGCCCGTCTTCAGGCGGAGCTTGCGCCTGCGTCGGACACGTCGCCGCTCGTCCCGTTCCGGGTCGTCTGCGGTGCCCTGCCCGTCTTGTTCCTTCGGGCCGCCCCTTTTTGCCGGGCCTTCTCCGCCTCCTCGGCGGCCTTCTCCAGGTCGGCGAGCGTGCCGGGGTCGAGGTGCATCCCGGCGGCGTCATGATGGGCCCGGACGGTGGTGGAATCCACGCTGACCAGCGACAAGTCCGCCTCACCCCGCTTTGCGGCCTCCGCGATCGCGCCCTCCAGCAGGGCCTCGAAGACCCCGGCGTCCCTCCACTGCCGAAAGCGGTTGTGGACGGTCGACCAGGCGCCGAACTCCTGCGGTATCTCCCGCCACTGGCTCCCCGTCCGAAACTTCCAGATCACGCCCTCGAACTGCCGGCGCAGCCGCTCGGGGTACGGGCCGTACTCGCCGATCGGCAGGTACGGCTCGATGAACTCCCACTCGGCGTCAGTCAGTTGCACTCGCGTCACGCAACATGATCTGCCGGATCAGGCACGACCGCGAGGGCGAAACCCGCAGATTGATCACAACCAGATACGCGCCCTAGGGCCCAGTTCGACATCTTGCGTTTGACCACGCGGGGGTTGGGGCGCAACGGCCTTGCCGGAAGGAGCCGTTCGCCGATCTCACGCAGGCTCTGGGTGGTGGCCCGGGCGAGTCGGGAGGGGGAAAGCGCCACCTGCCCGGTGACGTGGCGGCGAACGATGCGAAGGCTGCGGGTGAAGGAGATCCGGTCCGGGTCGTGCCGGCCCCGCAGTGCGGCCCGGTGCATCAGATCGCGCAGGGCGTGGTGGACCAGCAGGAACGCCCAGCCGCAAAAGCCGCGGTCGGCGAGCACGAGCATGCCCTCGTCCAGCGCGGGGAACAGCCGCTGGGCCAAGGAGGTCTCGTGGACGGACAGCGGCCCGACCTCGGCCGCGAACACCGCGTGGGTGCCGCACTCGGCCGGCGCCACCACCCCGGCCTGCGGATAGGCGCTGCGGCCCTGACCACGACCGGTGCCCGGCCGCCCGAAGAACTCCGCGTTCGCCGCCGTGTCCGGCAGGTCGAAGACGGTGCCGTCCACCGCGACCAGCCGCCACCGCCGATACCAGGAGCCCCGGGTCCGCTCGAGGGCGACCGGCCGGCAGACCCTGGCGAACAGGGCCCGCAACGGCTCCGGCCCCGACCGCAACCGGGCCCGGCCGATCGCCGCCGTCGTCGGCACCCGCCACGCCTTCGCCCACCGGCCCTCGCGCTCCAGTCCCTGCACGAGAAGCCGGGCCACCTCCTCATAGCCCTGGCCGAAGAACAGGCACATCGCCAGGACGAAGTGGACCACCACCCGCGCCGGAAGCAGCCGGTGCCGCTGTTCGACCCGACCGCACTCGGCAATCACCTCACCGATCAACTCCGGCGGAAACGCACGCGTCAGCACCCCGACGCAATCCGGTCCGAAAGCCGGTCACCCACCGGCGACTTCACCTGTCCAGGCCGTGGCACAACCCGATCGACGACCCAGACCCACCAAAGTCACCGGTATTGGGCCTACGGCCTGTCTTCAAAGGTCATGGGTGCCCCACGCGCCCCTGAATCGACCAGCCGGGTGCCCTTTGAGGACGGCTCCCCTGACTTGCCGGCCCGCGGGTCAGCCGGTTGACCCGCCCACCACGGTGTTGCCGGTGACGGCGCTGCTGCTGCCGTCCACGGTGACCAAGTGCCGGACGCCGTCCGTGCCGATCACCACGGCCTGCCAGCTGCGGCCGCCGCCCTGCCGGTCCGCGGGACGCAGCGACTCGACCTTGCCGCCCGGAATGGCCGCGGCGGCCTTCGCCACCGCGTCGCCCGCGGCGAGCTCGGGCAGCGGCGCGGGGGCGAGCTGCGGTATCGCCCGGCCGCCCGACGGACCGACCTCCGCCGGCCCGTCGGCCTTCCGCTGCTCGATCACGACGCGCCGCTCGCCGTCCTCACCGCGGATGACGCGGTACTTGAGGCCGCCGGGCATGCCTGGAACGCCCGGCTCGCCGTCCCGGAAGGCGACCCGGGAGCCGTGGTGTTCCGCGTGGTGGACGGCGGCCGCAGCGGCGCCGCCCAGCACGACCACGGCCACCCCGACCCAGCGGGCCGTCCGCCCGCGGACCCACCGCCCGACCGTCCTCCGCCGCCCGCCCGGGCTGACCGCCCCCGGCACCTTGCCGGTCTCCGCACCCGGTTCCGCCGGACCCACAGGCTCGCTCATCGGCCGCCTCTCCTCCTCGCTCGTCTCCGCACGGTTCGCCGTACCCCACCACCGGGCCTCGCCCGGCCGGTACGGCGACGGCCAGCATGCGGCACCGTTCCTGAAGCGACGCTGAAGAACCTGAAGACCCCTTCAGGGAGCGCCCGGGGGCACCTGTCACCCTGTAGCGCATGCGGGTACTGGTGGTGGAGGACGAACGACGGCTGGCCGCGGCGCTGCGGCACGGGCTGACGGCCGAGGGATTCACGGTGGACGTCGCCCACGACGGCGTCACCGGCCTCGCCCGCGCCGCCGAGCAGCCGTACGACGTGATCGTGCTGGACATCATGCTGCCCGGCCTCAACGGTTACCGGGTCTGCTCGCTGCTGCGCGCCGCCGGCCACGATGCGGGCATCCTCATGCTCACCGCCAAGGACGGCGAGTGGGACGAGGCCGAGGCGCTCGACACCGGCGCCGACGACTTCCTGTCCAAGCCGTTCTCCTACGTCGTGCTGGTCGCAAGGCTGCGCGCGCTCGCCCGCCGCATCGGCAGCCGGGCACCCCGCGCGACCGTCCTCGGCGACCTCGTCGTCGACGCCGTCGGACGCACCTGCACCCGGGCCGGCAGCCCCGTCCGGCTCACCGCCCGCGAGTTCGCCGTGCTCGACCACCTCGCCCGACGGGCCGGCGAGGTGGTGACCAAGCGGGAGATCCTGGACGAGGTCTGGGAGTCCGGCCCGGACGGCGACCCGAACATCGTCGAGGTCCACATCAGCGCCCTGCGCCGCAAGATCGACACCCCGTTCGGACGGAATGCCCTGCAGACCGTGCGGGGCGCCGGCTACCGACTGGCGGCCGACGGTGGCTGAGCCGACGACCACCGGGCCAACGGTGGCTGAGCCGACAACCACCGTTCCGGCGACCACCGGGCCGGAACCCGGGGGTACCTGCCTCCGCTCCCGTCGCGGGATCGGTCGCGGGACGCGTGGCCGTACCGCGCGGCTGCTGGGGCGCCTCACCCCGCGCTCGGTCCGCGCCCGGACCACCCTCGCCGCCTGCACCACCGTCGGCGCCGCCCTTCTCGTCGCCTCCACCGCATTCCTCGGCCTGCTGCACGCCAACCTCGAACGCACCGTCGAGAGCGGCGCCCGCGAGCAGGCGATCGCCGTTGCCCGGCTGGCCGCCGACGCACGGCTCACCCCGCTGCTCCCGCTCGACCACGGCACCGACTTCGTCCAGGTCGTCGACGGGACCGGCCACGTGGTGGCGGCCAGCCAGAACCTGGCGGGCCATCCCGCCGTGGCCCCCGTCGGCGGCCCCGACGGCCACACCACCTTCGACCTGCGTCCGTTCGGCGAGGAGCACCGGCAGCGGGTCGCCACCGTCACCGCCGCCACCCCCTCCGGCCCGGTCGTCGTGCGCGTCGGCTCGTCGCTTCGCACCGTCGACACCGCCCAGCACGTCGCCGCCGCCGCACTGCTGGTCCTCTGCCCGCTACTCCTGCTCACCGTCGGCGTCCTCACCTGGCGCACCACCGGCCGCGCACTCGCCC
This sequence comes from Kitasatospora sp. NPDC051914, assembly GCF_040680995.1. Classification (NCBI taxonomy): domain Bacteria; kingdom Bacillati; phylum Actinomycetota; class Actinomycetes; order Kitasatosporales; family Streptomycetaceae; genus Kitasatospora; species Kitasatospora sp. NPDC051914. The sequence continues at coordinate 5,993 of NZ_JBFAXX010000101.1, read as the reverse complement.
CGGTGGAGGCGATCCGCGCCGGCGTCGCGGCCATCGGCGACCGGCAGCTCGACCTCCGGGTGCCCGTCCCCGCCGCCGACGACGAGATCGCCCGGCTGGCGGGCACCATGAACGCCATGCTGGCGCGACTGGAGGCGGCCGGCGCACGCCAGCGCCGCTTCATCGCGGACGCCTCGCACGAGCTGCGCAGCCCGCTGGCCGTGCTGCGCACCCAGCTGGAGGTCGCGCTGGCCCACCCCGACCCCGAGGTGCGGACCGCCCTGCTCGAAGGCGCACTGGAGGACACCGACCGGCTGCAGGCCCTCGCCACCGACCTCCTGCTGCTGGCCCGGCTCGACTCCGCCGGCCCCGACCGCGCCGGTGACTCCTTCGGCCCCCTCGATCCGGTCGACCTCGCCGAGCTGGTGGCCGACACCGTGCGGGCCAGGGCCGGCGACCCGCACCCCGTCCGCCTCGACCTCCAGGACGGCATCGAGGTGGTCGGCAGCAGGCTGTGGCTCGGCCGGTTGCTGACCAACCTGCTCGACAACGCCCAACGGCACGCCGACCGGGACGTCAGCGTGTGCCTCCACCGCGAGCCGGGCACCGGCTCGGCCGTCCTGGACGTCGCCAACGACGGCCCCGAGGTCGCTCCCGAGGACTGTGAGCGCATCTTCGAACGGTTCACCCGGCTCGACGACGCCCGCAGCCGCGACCACGGCGGCGCCGGCCTCGGCCTGCCGATAGCCCGCGACATCGCCCGCCACCACGGCGGCGACCTCTCCCTCGCACCGTCGCCGGGCACCACCCTGTTCCGCACCCGCCTCCCGCTCCCGTCCCCGAGGCACTAGGAGTCGTCTTCAAAGATCAGATCCAGAGCAGGATCGATGCGATGGTGACGGCGGCCCGGTAGGACTCGCGGGTCTTCTCGTAGCGGGTGGGCAGGCCCCGCCACTGCTTGAGCCGGTTGAAGCAGCGTTAGACGACTTTGCGGAGCTTGTAGGTCTACCGGTCGAACCCGGGCGGGCGGCCGCCGTGTGCGCCTGTGCGCAGGCGCCCGGTAGCCTGGTCGAGGCGTTCGGGGATGGTGTGCCGGATGCCGCGTCTGCGCAGGTAGGGGCGGATCTTCCGGGAGCTGTACCCCTTGTCCGCGATCATGTGGTCGGGCCGGGTCCTGGGCCGGCCGGGTCCGACGCACGGGACGCGGATCGACTCCATGACGGCCTCGAAGCGGGTGCAGTCGTTCGCGTTCCCGCCCGACAGGACGATGGCGAGCGGGCGCCCGCGTCCGTCGCAGGCCAGGTGGAGCTTGGTGCTCAGTCCGCCGCGGGTTCACCGTGACAAGCCCGACGGTCTTCGACGACGACCTGGATACATGGCGTCGAGCCAATCCCGAGCTGACCGTTCGCCGACCCGAATCCGTCGAGTCGCGCTCTGCCGGCCGGGGCGTTTGCGGCCCGGGTGGTGCGCAGAAACGCCGTGCCCGGTGGACGGCCGGCTGGTCCACGAGGGCCGGCCGCCGGGTTCCGGTCCGGCATGGACGTTCAGCATGGACGCCGGCTGCTCGGCGCCGACCGGCCCGGGGGCGGACCCGCGTGGTGCCCGCCGTCCCCGTCCGAGCAAGAGCGTCTATCCGAGCATGAGCATCGCCGCGGTGACCTCGTCGATCGCTGCACCGGGGATCGCCGTGGCGGCCTCCTCGAGGACGATCAGCCGTGCCCCGGGGATCTCGCGCGCGAGCGCCTCGCCGTTGCCGACGGGAAAGAATCGGTTGCGGCGGCCGTGGACGACGAGCGTGGGTACCTCGATTCGGAGCAGGCGCTCGCGCCAGCGGGGTTCGCAGTCGAGTCTGGAGAACACCAGGCCCATCTGGTTGGCCATCTGGACCGGGGGCGCGGTGCCGGGGGTGCGGTCCCAGATGCGCGCAGCGGTCGCGCGCGCGGAGATGGGGTCGTCGCCGAGGATCTCCGCGCCGGCGGCGGCGAACTCCGCAACCGCCTCGCGGTCGGTCCAGTCGGGCATCGGACGCGCGAACAGCCGGCTCATCGTCGCCCGGTCATGGTCGGGGAGGTCGTCGTCGGGCGGGCCGGGGGCGACCGCGCGGGTGCTGACCAGGGTGAGTGCCGAGAACGCTCCCGGGTGGTCGAGCACGGCCACCTGGGCGACCATCCCGCCGACGCCGATCCCCGCGAGGTGCGCAGGCCCTCCGCCGAGCGCGTCGGCAAGGGCCGCCGCGTCGGCGGCGAGGCCGCGCAGGGTGTAGGCGGGCGCCTGCGGATCCGCCGTCGTGGACTCCCCGCTGTCGCGCAGGTCGTAGCGCACTGCACGGCGTCCGCCGGCGGCGAGACGCTCGCAGAGCGCGTCGGGCCAGGAGAACATCGTCGTCCCGCCCACGAGCAGGACGAGTGGCGCGTCGTCGTCACCGAACGACTCGACGCCCAGGGCGATCCCGTTGGCGTTGACAGTGGTCATCGGATCACCGGAAGTCGTTCTGCCCGAGACCGCGGTCGGGCGCGCTCATGTCGCCCGTCCCGGGGGTGCCGTCGGCGAGCCCGTAGCGCAGGTACACGGTGCCCCGTGGACCGGCCACCGGCGGTTCGAGGAGCGTGAGGTTCATGGGCACCGCGCCAGCGTCGAACACCTTCTTCCCGACGCCGAGGGTGATCGGGTGCACCCAGAGGTCGAGACGGTCGAAGAGCTTCTCCCGCAGCAGGGTCTGTACCAGGTTCAGGCTCCCGACGACCTTCACGTGCTCGTGCCGGTCACGGATCTCGCGCACCGCGTCGGCCAGGTCCGGGCCGAGCTGCACGGATCCGTCCCACGGGAGGTCCGGCGTGCCGCGGGAGGCCACGTACTTCGGGACGCGGTTGAAGAGCTCGGCGATCTCGCCCTCCTTCTGGTGCGGCCAGTAGGCGGCGAAGATGTCGTACGTCCGCCGACCGAGCAGGAGCGCGTCCGTGCCCTCGTACGCGGCACCGATCTGCGCTCCGGTGGCCTCGTCGATCAGGGGTGCCTGCCATCCGCCGAACGGGAACCCCACCGGGTCCTCGTCCGGGCCGCCGGGTGCTTGCCCCACGAGGTCGAGGGTCGCGAACAGCTCGATGTGGATGAGGCCCATGTCTGTACTCCCGATGAGTTTGGTCGTCCGGTCAAAGATGTAGACGTGCCAGAGCCGGAAAACTCATCGCCGCGCCGGAACCCGGTTTCCGTACCCGCCGACCGCCTCGCCCGGCACACCGCCGACCGTCGGTACCGCCTGCCGGGTTGGGCTTGCCGTCGTGTCGGGGACTGACAGGAGCCGGTGAACTGTCGGTCCGCTGTCCCGGCCGCCTGCCGGGCGATGCTCGCTGTGCCGTTGGCTTGTCGTCCCGGTCGTGCCGGCCGGAAGTCTCCGGTCGGCGCGTGGGCGTTGCATGGTGGGGTGCGGTGTCTGGAGCCTGCGCTCGGTTGCAGGACAGCTGTACTGCCCCGCCGTTCACGTGGCTCGGGCCCGTCGCCGAATGGGTGTGGCGGGGTCAGAACGAGTCGAGGACGACGGGCAGGGTGAACGGTTCGCCTGGCCCGTGCACGCCGGGGTGCCGCAGCGGCGGCCGGCCTCGATCCGGTCGCGCAGCAGCGCGGCGGCCTCCTCGACCCGGCCCATGCCTTCGGCGACGTCCACCAGGGCATCGGCCAGGAGCCGGTCCTGCACGTGCGGGCGGAGCAGGGCGGACGCCTCCTCGTCCCGGCCGTGCCGGGCGTGCATGCAGCCGAAGAAGGCGAGCGCCAACCGCTGCTCGGCCTGCGCGTGCGGTCGGGGCAGCGCGATCGCCTCCTCGGCCCTTCCGCATCCTCCAGGACTCCGGCCGCCTCCTCGGCGGCCGTCCACCAGCCAGTGTCGACGTACGGGGCGAGCACCTGGAGCGCCCCGTCCTGCCGGTCCTGCCCGACGAGCCGCCGCGTCCACTCCCGCGCGCAAAACCACTTCCCACGGCCGGCCCAGAACTCCACCTCCTCGACACGACCGAGCCCCAGAAGCCGGGAGACCAGCTCCGCAGGGATGCGGCCGGACTGCGTCCGGACCCGGTAATCAAGATCAGCAGCGTCCACGGACGCGAACCCTGACCGCCGCCCCTGCCACCGACGCGCCATCGGTCACCGCCTTCGGTGACTTCGCCACGGCCTGGCACCATCGCCATCCAGCGGTCCCCCACAGGAGTCCGAACACCGACTGGCCCGATGACGCGAGTGCCGACGGCACCGGCAGCTGCTGCGCACGTTCAGCGGGCGGAGTGCAGTCCAGGTGGGCAGCTACAGCTGACGTGGTCGTCCTTGGCTGCGGTTGCGTCGTCGGGATCCGAGGCTCTCCGCTTCCGACGGGTGACGGCCGGAGTCCGTCACCGGCTCTGTCTGTGCCGGCGTGTACGGTCTGTCCGGGTCGTCTGCTGCTGAGGAGTCATATCGTGGGATACACCACTGAGTTCACCGGCCGTGTCGGTATCGTGCCACCACTCAACCAGGCGGAGACCGCCTACCTGCGTACGTTCGCTGCCACGCGCCGGATGGACCGCGAACGCGGCCCGTACTTCGTCGGCGGCACTGGCTATGCCGGCCAGGGCCGGGACCTGGACATCCGCGACTACAACCACCCGCCGGCCGGTCAACCGGGATTGTGGTGCCACTGGGTACCGACCGAGGACGGCACCGCGCTGGAGTGGGACGGGCGCGAGAAATTCTACAGCGCCACCGAGTGGATGGCGTACCTGATCGACCACTTCCTCAGGTCCCAGGGTGAGGCGGAGGGGCAGCCGGGTTTCGAGGGCTTCACCTTCGACCACGTCCTCAACGGGGTGATCGACGCGCAGGGCGAGGAGGACGACGACCGGTGGCGGCTGACCGTGCGCGACAACGCGGTCAGTGACGGCTAGGTCCGTCTTCAAAGATGATCAAGCGATGAGAGATCATGGCGGGCGTGATACGACGTCATGAGCTGTCGGACACCGAGTGGGCCGTGCTCTGGCGGTTCCTGCCGAGTTCGGGAACCGCGGGCCGGCCGAGGTCGAACGACCGGGTGCTGAACGGCATCGCGTGGAAGCTGCGGACCGGCTCGTCCTGGCGGGACGTGCCGGAACGCTACGGCTAAGCGGTCTTGCGCAAGTCGGCCGCGGTTCGGGCATATCGGCCGGTGGGAGGGGCTGCCGTGCCGAGACTGCTGGTGCTTGAGCTTACGCCGGATCAGAAGAGTGGCGTGGAGGAACTGCTGCGGCGCCGGGATCTGGCGCCGCACACGCGGATGAGGGCCGAGTGCATCCGGCTGGCCGGACGGCGACGGAGATCGCGGGCATCGTGACGGTGCACCCTGCCACGGCGCGGGGAGCGCTTCGCCGGTACGACGCCGGCGGGCTGTCGGCGCCGGCGGACGCGCCCCGCAGCGGTCGGCCGCCGAAGATCACTCCGGCCGACCTGGACACGCCGGAGAACATGCTGGACGAGTGCGCCGAGAACGGTGGCCCGTCCTGGACCCTGCCCCGCCTGGCGGCGTGGCTGGAGCGCGGGCGCGGCGTGCGCATCCACTCCGCTCGGCTGTCCGTGCTGCTCGAGCGGGACGGCTTCCGCTACGAACGGACCCGCACCACCGTGCGGCACAAGGCCGACGAGGCCCTCCAGCGGTCCGCGAGGGACGGACACGCCGGAGGGCCTGCGGCTGTACGGCTGGGGGCCGAAGCCGGCGACATCGAGCTCTTCCACCTCGACGAGGCCGGCTTCGCCCCGACCCTCCCGACCGGCTACACCTGGGCCCGCCGGGGCACCCGCGCCCTCGTCCTGCAGGAAGGCACCTGCGGCCGACGGGTCAACGCCCTCGGCGCCCTGCGCATCGACCGCTCCTGGAGGCCACGGCGTCACCCTCTACTACCTGCCGCCCTGCAGCCCGGAGCTGAGCAGGATCGAACGCGTGTGGCGATCGGTGAAGCACGAAGACATCCCGATCCGCGCCTACCCGTGGATCCAAGAACTCCAGGCAACCGTCGACCAGG
>NZ_JBFAXX010000100.1:0-18261 GCF_040680995.1 Kitasatospora sp. NPDC051914 | reverse complement strand
GGCTCCAGCCGCTCCCACTGGCTGTTCGTCAGATCACCACGTCCCACAGACCGTGATCATCTACGACCTTGATCCACTTTCGCAACAGGCCCTAGTTCGAGGCGGTGCAACTGCCCGTACCCCAGCCGCTTCACGACCTCGGCTAGCGGATGGAATCTCGCAGAATCCGGTTTCGATCCGGCTGCCTCGTGCCCCGTGAAGGACCTCGCCCATCGGGTCGGAGCTGACACGTCACACTAAGGGTGACCATCAACCGTCTATGGGTAGGCCTGCCATCACTGGCAAGACGACATGCCCTGAGAAAGACCGCCGAACTCCCTACGAGCCCAGCCATGCTGCTCTATGATGTGCCGTCATGCAGATGGCTGACGCAAGCCGAGAGCGAACAGGGCTCAATGTTGCTCTTATTGACTTCAATAACTTGTCACCCCAGGCGAACTCACAGCCGACTGTCCTGGATACACTCGAACTTATTTCGATTCTAGTCAGGGGGCACTTCAGTCCAGGGAAGTTGACGCGGCCGCGTGATGCAATCGAAGTGGAATGCCGAATCTACGACGGCTGGGTAGATCGTGCTGGGGGGTATATGGAGAAATACAGACTAGCCAACTCCCAGCTTGGCGCCTTGCAATCACTTGAGGATGGTGTACGGATCCTTCCTAGGCTAGTAACGAGCCTTGCCTGCCATCCAGGCGCCAAACTGACCGGGACATACAAAAATGGTGGGCAGAAGATGGTTGATCAGATGCTCGCCCAGGATGCCCACTTCTATTCAGAGCAAGATGAATACGACCAAATTCTGATCATTGCCAATGACGACGACTACGTTCCAGCCGTACTGGCAGCATCGACGCGATGGGGAAAGCCGATTTCTTGGATTCGGAAGCGGGGTAGTACTCCCCATGACCTGCATTTTAATCTGCTTAACGTTGAGCTTCTGAGTAGTTCGTCATGGGCCTGAACGGTAACTCTGTAATGTGGGAGGCAAAATGAGTGGCCAGGTCAGCAAGGTCGGCGAGCAGGTCGAAATCCTCCGGGCACAACTCCAGAAGGATCTCGCAGGATTTGCTGACCCTGGCATGCCGGTCGGGACAAAGGATCTCGACGATGGATGGATTCAGGCGAGTTGGGTCATCAGAGGTGAGCGAAAGAGCGCGGATTTCAATCTTGGGGGAGCGGCTGACCTTCGCGACGCACCGGTTCGAGTCGGCGGCAGTGCAGATCTTTCCTATGCGTCATTTCTTGCCGGCGCCGGAATGGCGAACCTGAGGGGGCTCGCGACCAATATTGCAAACCTCATCAGGGAAGACAGCAGCTACGTTGCTCCTTATGCCTTCCTGGACAATAGCCTTGACGGGCCCTCGACAGAGACAATCGCAAGCACATTGCTCCGCGATATTTCCAAAGATGGCGATGGGCGCACCAACGTCGTCTTTCTTACGGCGCAAGCAGGCGTTGGCAAAACCAGCCTGTTGCAGCACGTAGTCCGCACGGTGGCCGCCGACTACAGATCGGGACAGGCGGATGTGCTGTGGCTTTATGTTGATGCGCAAGGCCGTCGCCTCGCTAAACTCGACGATGCAATTTCAGGAGAGCTGGGAAAGCTGCGCGCCCAGTTCTCGTTTGATGCTGTTGCCTCGCTTGTGCGTGTCGGTTGCCTGATCCTTGTTGTCGATGGGTTTGACGAGCTTCTAGGGATCCAAGGTAGCTATGACGAGTCATTCAGCTCCTTGGCTAGTTTCCTTGATGAGCTAGAATCCTCGGGGTGTGTAGTTGCCGCGGCTCGCAGTGCCTACTATGAGCAGGAATTCATCGGCAGGGTAAATTCTGTCATTGGCTTTCGTACTGATGGCTGGGTGCTTAACCGCGTCCGATTGCAGTCGTGGAACCCCGATCAGATGGAGCTGTATGTCGAGAGGAGAGCAGCGGAGTACGGAAAGACTGCGCAGCAGGCTCTCGATGCTCAAGATAAGGTTTCCAAGGCCTTCTCAAGTGACACTGTTAGCCATCTTCGCGGCATGCCATTTTTCGTCTCCCGCGTTGCAGACTTGACCCTCCAGGGCTCTGCATTTGCGTCCGGTGCTGATCTGCTTGAGCAACTCGTCAATAGCTATGTAAAGCGCGAGGCTGAGGAGAAACTTAGGGACAGCCCTGGCCGCAGCTACCTGACGGATGGCCAGCTCAAGGAAGTCTTCTCGGAAATTGCAGAGGAGATGTGGCGTCAGGATACTCGGGAACTATCCCGAACTTCGCTTAGGGAAGTACTTGAGGTATGGCTTGACGTTGCAGGGCTTCCCTCAGAATCGCAGCTGGCCATCGTGGACCGTGGTCCATACTCGGCTCTACTCCAGGCCGCCGGCAGTGGAGCAGTAAAGTTCGAGCATGACGTCTATTACTCGTATTTCTTGGCGGGCCCGATCGTTGATCTTACGCGAAAGGGGGACCCGGTTCCTGTGCGCCAGGCGCTGCGTCGCAGCAGCCTTCCCGTCGAAGCTGCAAATATGGCAGGGAGCAGACTTCTGGCGAATTCTAGAACTCACTTGAGCGTGCTGATGTCTGCATGTGAACGCCAAGATGCAAGTACAGAGCAGATCAGGCAGAACGCTGGCACTGTAGCAGCAGGGATCATGCGCGCGAGCGATGTCGCCTTCGACGATCTGAAGATTCGACTATTGAGGTTCGTTGACTGCGACTTGAGCGGGATCAAGCTTCATAATTCCGAGCTTCGCGACTGCACATTCACGGGTAGTGACCTGAGGGGCTTCCATTTCATCAACTGCACTGGGGAACGCCTCGCTTTCGAGCGCGTCGAGGTTGACTCGTCCACCACTCGCTTGGATATCGCAGGGGTTTCTGTCAGTGACTTTCGAGCGCTGCGTCTCGCTCGCGACGACGCGAGCAATTTTACGGAATACGATCCCCGTCGAGTCTCGGAGATCCTAGCGGAATGTGACCTTCCCGGCGCTCAGGAAGAAATTCCTCTTCGCTCGGTCGATGCCGAAATTATTAGCCTCCTCGACAATCTGAGCTGGCTGTTCTCGAAGACAAACTTCTTCACGGAGCAGGACACGACATCGGACGTTGTTAGGGTCGTGCAGGACTCGAACTGGAAGGGCATCAGGAACGCCATGATCGATTTTGGCATCTTGACGCACAGTAAGAGAAATGCATCTGGTCACCAAAAGCGATTCCTGAGGGTTCATATTGCCCCTAGCGAACTAATGGCCGGCCGGGACAGCCAGGCATCGGTAGCCCCATCTGTGCGTGCACTCTGGGAGTACTTGGAAGAGTCATTCCCAGGGGAGGGCTAGGGCTTTCCGGGTGGTGCATTCCGGGAAGCTGGCTTGTCGCCTTCCGGCGTGCTTGCAGGGAAATGGCACATCCTGGACACCGCGGGCTCCTTGTGCCTGAGTCAGGGTGTCGTGGGTTCCAATCCCTTTGTCCCGTTAGAGATGGCGGAGCCCCGCTGGCTGGACGAAGGTCCAGGCCAGTGGGGCTTTTGCCGGTTCTGCGGCTGGTTCAGCGAACGAGCCGTAGGTGGCGCCCCGGGGACTCCGGCGGGACGACTTCGGGACCAAAGGCTCTGCGCGGACCGCTCAGGTGCGCGCTCAGCGCCTCGCCGGCCCGCTCGATGGCACTCCGGTCGGTGTGCAGGTAGCGCTGAGTCGTCGTCAGCGAACCGTGGCCGGCGATCTTTCGCAGGACGTGTAGTGGCACGCCTGCATCGGCCATCCATGTCAGCCCGGTGTGGCGGAGGTCGTGGCGGCGCAGGTGCTCATACCCCAACTCCACCACCACCTCATCCCAGTGGGTGGCGTCCCGCAGAACGGCAGTGGTGATCCGACCGTCCCGGGGCCCGCTGAAGAGCCGAGCCATCGGGTCGGGACCGATCACGTCGAGCCGTCGGTCGACCAGTTCCCGGATTTCCGGGATCAGCGGCACCGTCCGACGGCGCTTCCCCTTGGTGCCCTTGTCCACCAGCCCGCCGGGCGCGGTGGTGGTCTGCCGGCACAGGTCCCAGGTCCACCCAGCACGGTCGATGTCCTTGCGCCGGACGCCGGAGACCTCGCCGATCCGGGCAGCTGTGCACGCGGCGAAGCGCACCACGTCGCCCCAGCCGTCGTATTGGCCGTGCGAGCGCAGCACGAGGGCAGTCGCCAGATCGTCCAGCGCGTGCCAGTCCGGCAAGGCGAGTGCACGCGGATCGTCCAGCTCGTCCTCCGCCTGCTGGTACTCGCGCTGCCAACCGCTGATCTTGGCAGGGTTGGTGCCGATGACGCCGTCGCGGACCGCCTGCTCCATGACCCGGACCAGCATGGCGAGGGTGTTCTTCACCGTCGAGCGGCCGTGCTCGTCGGCGATCCAGCCGTAGACGGCGCGGTCGATCACGCCGTTCGTGATGGTCCGCAGGGGCAGGTGGCCGAGCGTGGGGGCGATGCGCAGCCGCCAGCCGGCGCGGTAGGGGTCCAGCGTCTTGGACTCCAGGCCGCGCAGGGCGAGCTCCATCACCGAGTCCCCGTACTCGGCCAGCGGCATGGTCGCCGTGGCGGGGGTGACCCCGCGGCTGGCCAACCGCTGCATTCCCGCAATCCATTCCTCCGCGGCGTCCTCGGTCGTGAACGTCTCGGAGCGGGACGGCCGGCGGCCGGTGGTCGGGTCGGACCACCGGACGCGGGCGCGGTATGGGCTCGGGTACTGCGGCCGGTACTCGATGTCGGTCGAGAGCCTCACCCCGATCGGGGGGTTCTGCTGGGGCATCAGGCACCCTTTCCGGGGACGACGCGGCGCGACTCCAGCCATGCCTGCACGTCCGGGATGCTGTACACGGTGACGCGAGAGGAGAGTTGCACGAAGGGAGGCCCCTGCAGGGGAGTTGACGTGCGCCAACGCCGGATCGTCGACGGATCGACCCCGATGACCGCAGCCACGTCCTCGGTGGAGAGCCACCCTCCGTTCAGGATGTCGGAGGCACCGTTCTTCGAGGATGATCCTGAGCGGCTGACAGATTCGAGGAGCTCGGCTACCTGCGCAACTGACAGCAGAGTCTCAGACATTGGTGGGTTCTCCTTCCGTTCCGGGGGCGGGTTGCAGTGCTTGGGCGAGCCAGGCTTCGCCGCGGGTGAGGCCGGTGCCGGCGAAGGCCCAGTGGGAGAGGACGAGGGTGGTCTCCTCGGTGTCCGGGGTGTTGGGGCCGTGGAGGTGTTCGAGGGCTTGGGCGCGGCGCCAGGCGGCGCGGGCGTTGCGGAGTGCGCCGAGGGTGGTGGAGTAGCGGCGGGTTTTGGTGGAGAAGTGGCCGCGGAAGCCGAGCATGTGGGCCCAGGCGCGGAGGCGGAGGTCGGCGAGTTCGGGGCGGTTGCCGAGCATCCAGCAGGTGCGGATGAGGCGGCGGGCGTGGTCGGGGATGTCGAGGTGGGTGATCTCGGCGATCAGGCGGACGGGGCGGTCGAGGGTGCCGGTGGCGGTCTCGGCGCCTTTGGTGGCGTATTTGGCGATGTAGGCGGCGACGGCGCGTTCGGTGATCTGGACGGGGCCGGTGAAGTCGGCGCTGCGGATGGTGCGGATGTCGAGCTGGGTGCCGAAGGCGAAGCGGTGCTCGCGGCCGTCGAGGAGCGGGCCGGGGATGTCGGTGCGGCGGGCGGCGGCCCGGATCGCATCGGTCAGCAGCTCGGGAGTGGCCCAGTCCGGGGGTGGGGTGTCGCCGCCGTCGGGGCCGTCGAGGCGGATCACGGCGTGGAAGTGGATCGCGCCGCGCTTTTGGTACTCGGCGACCTTCCCGAAGGAGATCCGGGCGAACTGGCGGAACTTCCGTTGGGTGAGTCCGGCGCGCTTGGCGATCTCGCGGCGCAGGTGGATGGAGAAGCGGGCCCAGAGTTTGCCGGCGTGGGCGTTCCACAGCACCGCGGCTTGGTAGTCGTAGCGGTCGGGGTCGAGGGGTGAACCGAGGGCCGGGTCGCCCGCCGGGTGCTCGGTGCCGCAGCGGCAGCGGCCGGCGGTGGGCCGGTTGTGGACGGGGCCGAAGCTGGGGGCGGTGAAGGTGGCGAACACCCGCGGATGCGCGGCCACCGTTTCCGGGGTGCCCTTGCCGCCGGTCAGTCCGGCGGTGATCAGGTGGTAGGTGTCGCGGCGGTAGGTCTCGGCGCAGGACGCGCACCGGGTGGTGCGTCGGTTGCCGCAGCGCAGCAGCAGGCTCCCGGCGGGCAGCGACGAGGATTCCAGGTGGTGCAGGACCTGCCCGGTCGTCCCGTTGATCTCGGTGCGCCAGCCGGTGAGGCGGATCGGGGTGGTGCAGCCGGCGAGGCCGGAGAGCTGGCGCATCAGGGCAGGCATGGTGCCGAGTCGGGCGAGGTCGAGGAGATCGGCGACCGGGGGTAAGGCGGTGGTGGTCAAGGTTCACTTCCGGTGAGGGCCGGGCCCCGGAGCCGGTGGGTGGCTTCGGGGCCCGGCGGGTCAGGACGGGTCGGGAGCGGGGGTGGTGTGCTGGTCGGTCCAGGTCTCGGCGCAGACCTTGTGGACGGGCTTGCCGCGGTCGGAGCGCAGGTTGGTCGGCCGCTCGCAGACACCGCAGGGGGCGGGCTTGCTGTCCCAGTGGCGGGAGTCGCGCCAGTCGAGGAGCGCACCCACAGCTCAGCCCTGGGCGGCGGCCAGGCGGCGAGCGGGAAGGTGGCCGGTGCCGTGGCAGGTGCGGCAGTCGGCGGTGATCGTCACGCGGGTGCCGTCCAGGTGGCGGGTGCCGGTGGCGATGGCGGCGCGGGCGAAACCGTCGCAGTCGGGGCAGATTCGGGCCTGAGCATGGCTGTGCTGGGGCATGATGAAGGTCTCCTTCGTGAGCTTTGGTTCGTGGAGGGGTTGCGGTCCCCGGGGCGGCGGGATGCTTGCCGGCTTTGGCCACCCTGGGGGCCGGTCTTGCTAGCGGCGGCGGGAGGTTCGGCCGCCGGGCTTGTGGGTGTACATGTCGCGGTCGGCCGCGGAGAGCGCCTCGGTCAGGAGCAAGGCAGCGGGGCGGGAGGCCCCGACGGACGCACTAACGTCGAGGACCAGGCCGCCGAGGTCGACCGGCTGGCGAAGTACGGCGTGCAGGTCCGCAATGCGGTCGGCGGAGTCGAGGGCGACGGCAGCGAACTCGTCCCCGCCGAGACGAGCCGCGATCCCAGAGGAGCCGCACCAGGCAGTGAGCCGGGCGGCAGCAGCGGTGAGGACGGCGTCCCCAGCGGCGTGACCGTGGGTGTCATTGACCTTCTTGAAGTCGTCGAGGTCGACCAGCAGCACGGTCACTCGGTCCGGGTGGGTGCGGATGAGGCGTTCGGCGCGGGCGGTGAAGCCGTCCCGGGTGAGCAGACCGGTGAGCGGGTCGCGACGGGCGGTGGCCAGGCGGCGGGCGAGCCAGGTGCCGTGGGTGGTCCAGCCGAGCAGCGGGACGGCGGCGGCAAGGATCGGGGCGAGGTCCATGGTGCGAGTCCTTCCGGAGCGGGTTGCGGGCCCCGGGGTGGCGGGATGCTTGCCGGCTTCGGCCACCCCAGGGGCTCGGTCAGATGCCGAGGGACAGTGCGCGGGCGGACGCCCGGTCGAGCAGGTGGTGCACGTCGGCCTGGCGGGTGCCGGGCGTGTCGTTGAAGCGGTCCGGGGAGGCGTGCGGCCGTCCGGTGGCGTGCAGGACTTCCATCACCTGGACCCGGCCGCGGAGGACAGTCGTGGGGGTGCCGTAGCCGTGGGCGAGGACGGCGGCTTGGGCGCCGAGGAGGCAGACCCGGCCGGCGGAGTCCCACAGGCGGCCCTGCGTCCAGCCGAAGGCGGTCATGTAGCGGGAGGCGAGTTGCAGGTGGTCGGCCACGGTCACCGGCACCGGGCGGGCCGGGCGGCGGGCGAGCCGGTTGAGGAGCGTCGGGGCCGGGGCCGGGTATCCGGCGTTCCAGAGCTGCTGGGCGGAGCCGAGCGGGCAGACGTACGGCACGACCGGCCGGGCGGGGAGGGTGGCGAGGTAGGTCTCGATTTCGGCGACGAGGGCGACACCCTCCGGGGTGAGGGCGAGCGGCACGGGGAGCAGAAGTGCAGTTCCCACGGTTACCAACCCCTACTTGGTGGTGGTGTTGACGACGTCGACGCCGGTCTTGGTGGTGGAGTCGATCAGCGGGCCGAAGGACGAGCCGGCGAGGTAGAAGCCGAGGAGCACCAGGGGGAGCACGGCCCACCAGCGCAGGTGAAGGTGACGCACGGTCAGGTAGGCGGCGATCGCGAGGACGAGGAGCAGGGGGAGGGTCACGGACATGTGCGTTCCTCTCAGGTCAGCTCGGCGGCGAGCGCCGAGGCGAGCGGGTCTTTGATGCCGAGGCGGGCGCGCAGGGTCGCGGCGTCGATCGGGGAGCCGGTCCGGGCGCGGTGGTCGTCGGCGACCTTGCGGGCGTGGGCGAGGAGGAAAGAGGGCACCGCAGGGGCCGGGGGCTGCTCCGACGCTGGAGACTCGGCGGGTGCAGCGGTGAGGGCAGGTACAGGGTCCGGCTCGGCGGCAGGCACGGGGACCGGCTCAGGAACGGGTACAGGCTCCGCGAGGTACAGCGGGCCGAGGTTTTCGTCCGGCTCGGGCTCGACGGTTTCGGGCTCTGGGGCCGGGGCGGACCGGGTGTGGACGAGCAGGGTGCCACCGAGGAAGGCCGCGGCGGGCCAGCCGGCGACCAGGACTCGGAGCCAGGCCGGGGCGTGGCCGAGGTCGAGGAGGCCGGCTGTCCCGATGTTGGCGCCGAGTGAGGCGACCAGGGCGACGACGAACCAGCACCAGGCCAGTCCGGTGGAGCCGCCCGACCGCAGCCGGCGCCAGGCGGCAACGAGCAGGAGATCGACGGAGACCGGGTAAGCCCAGGCCTTCCAGCCGGTCTGACCGGAGGCTTCGGCCAGGTCGTGCAGGTGGGCGAAGGACAGCGCGGCAGCGATGACAGCTTGGACCAGGACGGCATCCACGGCGGGCAGTCGGCGCATGTCGGGTCACCTCCAGTTGGTTCGGGCCGGGCCGGACGGTTGTCGATGGCCGCCCGGCCCCGGCGGTGCAGGTGGCTACTCGGCAGGGAGCTGGCGGGGGCAGTCCGGACGGCTTGCGGTGATGTAGAGCCGCAGGTGACCGGGCTCGCGGGCCGCGTAGGTTCGCACCTCGTGGACGGACCAGGTACGGCAGAGGTCGCGGACGACGAACGGTTCGTCATCGGTGCGGCAGATGATCCGGATCTGGATCACGTGGTTGCCTCCGGTGCGATCCCGGTGCCCCAGCAGGCCGCGCAGGTGCTCTCCTGCTTGCCGACCGTGCGGCGACGCTGGCCCTTGCCGACGACCACGGACTCCGTGATCTGACCGGTGCCGTGGCACGGCCCGCAGGGCGAGAGAGAGGCGGGCGGGGCGGTCCGCTTGCGGGTGGCCACGGGGGTCACCGGCGGTTGTGGCGGTCGGCGGCGGCCCGGGCCTCGCGGGCGACCTCGGCGGCGTCGCGGTCACCCGGGTTGGCGTCGGCGATGCGCTGGAGGAGATCGGCCTTCTCGGCGAGCAGAGGGCCGGGGTCGGCCTTGCTCTCGGCGGTGGCGCGCAGAGCACCGAGGAAGGCGCCGATCTCGGAGATGGACGGCTTGCGGGACATGGATGTTGGTTCCTCTCGGTTCGGGCATGGCAGGGGTAGGGACTTGGCGCGAGGCGGTCGTGCCGGCCGGTGAGGTGGTGCTGCTACTCGGTGGCCGGAGCGGGCACGAGCTGCGACGGGATCGTCGGCTTCGGCGGGATGACAGCCGGGGCGGGGGCGGCGTGAGGCCGGAAGGCCGCGAGGTTCTGCAGATCGGGCGTCATGTGCGCGAAGGCGGCGCAGTGCTCGGCGACTTCGGAGAGCGAGCGGTACGGGGTGCGGATTTCGGACCAGCGGCCGGAGGTGTCGCCGACGATGGCCATGCCGGGCATGTCCGGGCTGATCTTCGTAGTGGCGACCACGGCGAGGTCGGAGATGTCGCCGAGGCCCATCTTCGCGCTTTCCAGGTCGTTGACCCGGTGCACGGTGCGGCCGGTCAGCTGGGATCGCAGCAGGGTCGCACCCTTGCCGAGGTCGGAGCCGAAGCGCTGGCCGGAGACCTCCAAGTAGATGCCGGCGGCCCGGGAAAGCTGGGCAAGGCGGATCAGCGCCGTGACGAGCCTGTTCCGGCGCTCCTCGTCGGCCTTGCCGGCGACCAGGAACAGTTCCGCGATCTCGTCCACGAAGACGACGATCGGCACCGGCCGGACCTTCTCCGGCAGTCCCCAGATGTCGGCCGTGACATCCTCGGCCAAGACAGAGCCGGGGATGCCCTGGTGGGAGCGGATGAGGTCGTACCGCTCGTCCATCTCCACCAGCAGCGCGATCAGCAGCCCGAGAGCTTCGTCCGGGTCGGTGGCCAGTGCGGACAGCCGCGGGGCGAACGGTCGTTGCTCGACACCGCGCTTGCAGTCGATTCCGACCAGGGCGACCGGTTGCGGGGCGAGCCCGTGCACCAGGTTCCGGACCAGCATGGACTTACCGGATTGGTTCGCGCCGAGGATCAGTCCGTGCGGCACCTCCCGGTAATCCCTGAGGTAAGGAGTCCCGTCCGAGCGGAGTGCGACCGGTACCCGGAGGGAGCCTGGCGACCGGGCGACCCGCGGCATCCGGACGTTGCGGAGCACGTCGAAGCCGGTGATCCGCAGCTCCACCAGCCCCGGGCGCACTTCCGAGACGGTCAGGGCGTGAACGCCCCACGCGTGCCGGAGCCGTTCGGCGGCGTTGGTCACGTCGGCGGTCTCCTGGCCCCGGGCGAGGCGGAGCCGCAAGCGGAGGCCGGTGGCCGTGCAGCGGATGCCCCGGATCTTGGGGACTGCGGGCTTGGCCGGGCGGTTGGTGGCCTGAGTGACCATCGCCCGCCAGAACGAGGGCTCCACGGTCAGCCCGCAGGCCTCCATCACGGCGTCGTAGTCGCGGTGGATGCGGCCCACGGTGAGCGGCAGTCCGACCGCGACCCAGTACGCCCGCGGGTGTCGGTGCTTCGCGTAGAAGGCCCCACCGGTTAACGCGGCAGCGGGGGCGACCAGTTCGAGCAGCGTGGAGGTCAGCGCGGACATGGCCGTCAGCCCTGCGCGCCGGCGAGGGCCGGAGCGGTGATGACGACGGCCTCTGCGCGGTACGCGATGCCGAAGCGCTTCTGACCGTTGAACTCGTTCTCCCACGGTCGGGCGATCAGCTTGACCAGGGAGACGAGCGAGCCGGGGACGAGCCCCTCCGGGATGCCCGGCTGCGGCACGGTCAGGGACAGGATGTCCGCCTGTCCGTTCGCCACGAACGTCACGTCCAAGGTCAGCAGCGGGACGCCGGTTTCGGCGTCGAGCGCCATCTCGCCGGTCTGGCGGTTCTTCAGCTTCGGGCGCGGCTCCTGAGCCACCATCACCAGTGCGCCGGTCGTGTCGACGGGGATGAAGCGCATGCGTTCACTCCTCGGGCAGGCCGAAGGCGTTCGCCTCCGGATACGTGGGGCCGCGATTCCATGCGGCAGGACTTCTCAGGAGGAGAAGTCCTCAACTCCTATTGAGAAGTTGAGGACCATCATGCGGAGCATCCGGGCTGTCGTCAACACCTATTGAGGACTTAGGGTGTTCGATGAGACAGAGACCTGGACGGTGAGTCAGACAATGGCGGCCAAGTACGACCAAATCGCCTCGAAGATCCGCGCGATGATCCGCGACGGAGCGCCCGGGTACACCCCCGGGAGCCGGCTCGAAGGCGAGAACAAGCTCGCTGCCGACTACAAGGTCAGCGTCCCCACGTTCCGCCGAGCGATCGAGATGCTGAAGAACGAGGGGCTGATCGACACCGAGCACGGCCGAGGCACCTTCGTGCGGGCCCCGCGCCGGCCGGTCGAGCGCCGCAACGACCGCCACCAGTGGGAGAAGGACCGGGCACGCGCGTCCGAGGCCGAGCGGCTCAAGACCGGCGCCACCGAGAAGGACACCGGGCTCACCATCAATGACCTGGTCTTCCACGCCGAGTACGAGGAGATCGACGCTGGCGCGGACATTGCAGGAGTGTTCGGCGTTCCCGTGGGAACACGCGTCCTGCACCGCAACTACCAGACCCGCCACCACGACGAAGACACGCCGTTCAACGTCTCGGATTCCTACCTGCTGGTGGAGACCGTCGCAGGCAACCCCGATCTTCTCGACGCCGAGCAGGAGCCGTGGCCGGGAGGTACGCAGAACCAGCTCTGGACGGTGGGCATCGAGGTGGACCGAGTAGAGGAGACGTTCACCGCCCGACCGCCGACCGCCGAAGAGACGGAACGGCTCGGCATCCGGCCGGGTGTCGCTGTACTCGCCCTGCGGAAGGTACTGATCGACACCAGTGATCGTGTCGTCGAGTTCTCCGACGTCATTCTTCCTGGCGACCGGACCAAGATGATCTACACGACCCAACTGACCAGGTGGTGACCATGAGCAACCTCGTGACCGTCATAACGGCCGTCCACGGGCCGGCGGCCGGGTACCTCGCGGACGCCTACAAGTCCCTCTGCGAGCAGGAGATGCCTGTCGGATGGGACTGGGAATGGATCATCCAGGAGGACGGCGAGACCGAAGAAGTCCGTCCGTACGTGCCGGACGATGTCCGCATCAGCTTTGGCCAGGGGCGCCACGGCCGTGCAGGCATGGCCCGGACCCTCGGGCTCGCCCGGGCGAAGGGGGAGTTCGTCAAGGTCCTGGACGCCGACGACATGCTGACCCCAGGGTGCCTGGCTCGGGACATCGCGGCACTGACCGGCCAGTCCGGAGCCGCATGGACCACCTCCCGGGTGCTCGATCTCCTGCCGGACGGCTCGACGGTCGGCTTCGACCAGGACCCACCCGAGGGGACCATCGAGCGCGGCGAGGTACTGGCCCACTGGAAGGCCCACGACTACCGGGCCCAGGTGCACCCGGCGACGCTGTGCGTCCGGCGCGAACTGCTGCTCGCGGTCGGTGGCTGGATGGCTCTGCCGGCCTCGGAGGACACCGGGCTTCTGATGGCGCTCAACGCCGTCAGCCGGGGATGGTTCAGCGCCGAAACCGGGCTTCTCTACCGGAAGTGGCCCGGGCAGAGCACCAGCCACGCAGCCCATGTCCAGGAAGGCGAGCGGGCAGCCCGGATGGCTGTGATCGAGCAGCGTGCGCGAGTCCTGCTGTCGCTCGAAGGCTGGCAGTACGGCACTGCGTGATCAGCGCATGAAGACAGCCCCCGGAGCACCTTCCGCCGGGGGCTGTCTTGGTGTCGACTACGCGTCGGCCGAGCCAGCCCGAGCCTCGGGGAGGATCAGACCGCGGGCCGAATGAAGCTCACCCGCAAAGCCGCCGTTGACGCCGAGGTCGTCACGCGCGACCTGGTGAAAGGCATTGATCGCACGGAACGCTTCGGTGTGCAGACCACGCCACTCGGCGATGGTGCCCTCCACCAGCCCCCGGGCCTGCCAGTCGATGGCCAGAACGGCAGCGTTCAACGCATGGGCAGCCTCGATCACGCCCTCGTCGGCGAGCATCATCAGCCGTTCGAAGGCGAGTGCGCGCCGACCCTCGGCCTCGGTGAGGTCGAGCATCAGTTCCTGGTGAGTTCGCGGCATGGCCCGTATGTCCTGGCCCACCTCGAAGACCAGCACGGCACTGTAGATACAGGCCCGAACGCTGCCGACGTACTCGACGTAGGTGTCGAGCTTCCTCTCGTCCCACCGCACCCGGAGGCCGTCCCGGCGCTTGGACCGCTCCATCAGGTGGTTGGTCAAGTACGTCGTGAGCGCACCCAGTAGGACAGCGGCGATGGTCACCAGCTGCGCAGCGGTATCCATGATCCCCCGTGGTCATGATGCAGTGTCAGACAACCTGCCGATCATAGGGCGCCGAGACCAGGCCAGGCAGGGCACAGAAGGAGAGCATGAGGGCGCGTAAAAACCTTCTCTACGGGTTCAAGGCGCCTCGCTCCGCTCGGCGGGCGGGACGGGCGAAGCCCATGGGGAAGGCACATCACGGCGGGATCGGAGATCACCGGCGATGACTCCCGGCCTCCTGAACTACTAGACGTAGCCTCACAATGTTCGGGGTGCCGCGCCTGCGGCGCGGCGGCGCCGGCCGTCCTCCGGCGCGCGCCCCGCCTCCTGTCTTCGCCCCGGCTGGGGCTTCGCCGTCGTCGGCCGCGCCCACAAGGGGACGAAGAGCTAAGGCCGGGGCAGAGACGGACAGGTCCAAACTTCCACCCCCGCACGGGCAGAGGACGGCGCGGAAGGCAGAGCTCAGAACCAGGCCCGTCGGGGCTGGGGGCGGGCGGCTCCGCGGTTTTACCCACCTGCCCGGACTGGGACCCGCGTCGAGCAAGACCGGGGGGCCACTCGGCCAGATTGCGGGCAGGCGAGGAGCCTGCCCGAGATCGCGGGCAAGCTTACGGCCCCCCGATCATGCTCGACCCCAGACCGGACAGGACACCGGCCAAAACCGCTCCACCTTCCTCATCTGTCCAACTACCGGCATAGAACCTGGCGCGCTGTGCGGCTATCCGTATCTAGATCACGAAATGAGCGTTGACGCTCTCATGGCGGAATTGATCATTCCGATCATTTGGAGATCGGAAGGTTGTGATGCCCTGGAAGACAGTACGTCAGTTCTGTATCTAGACTGGCGCTCGTCCAAGCCGCCCGGAGCTTGGGGGGTGGTTCGGAGGTGGGGTTGAGCCCGAGCAAGCGGCACACGGACCCCAAGGTTCGCGACGTCATTGATCGCTTGACTGGTACTGGTCGGTGGGTGCTGCGGCAGTCGAAGGGTGGGCGGGCGCATCCGTTTGGCGCCTTGACATGCACTGAAGGTGACTGCTGGATCGCCGTCATGAGCACCCCAAAGGGGGATAGCCAGTACAAGATCCTCTGGCGCGAGGCGCGCAAGTGTACCCACGGCTGTGCGCCGTCTGAGCGAAACCCCTGAGGCCCCATGTACGCAGCTGCGTACACTGGGGTACAGTCGGGCTCTCGCTGCCATGTAAGGAGGCCAGGTCATGGGGGTGCCTGTGCGCTTCATGTTTGCGCTAGAGGTTGAGAATTTCGATATTCGCAACGATGCGGCTGTCGAGCGTTTCTGTGCCGATGTGGCTGAGGCCTACCCCTCTTCGCGTGATGGAAATGTGCAAATCACATACGTGATTGAGGCTGATGAGGACGAGCCATGTGATGCTGTTCTTGATGCCGCAAACCATCTTCGCCGGCTTCTACCTGAAGTCAGGGCCAAAAGAGTTTCCCTGGATCTGGTGGCCATTTCTGATATCGCGGACAGGGTTGGTCGTGCGAGGGCAACGATTCGGTCCTGGGTCAAGGGAACCAGGGGGCCGGGGGGATTCCCCAAAAGCCTTTCTGTCGTGGGTGGAGGCATTCAGGTTTGGCATTGGCCAGAGGTGAATGAATGGCTTCGCGTCAACCATCCAGGTCTGGCTGACGATGAGCGCGGACTGCCAATCGAGCAGATTGATCGGATCAATTCCTTGCTCGCATCAAGCGATAAGGTAAGGCCAGCTCTACTGAGTCCCAGTCCCGGAGTGGCTCCGACGGCAAGGTGGACTGTGTCTCGCCGTGCGTCTGTCCACGTTCGCCGAACATCAGGAATCTCCCTGCCGGATCACCCATACAAGTTGCGGACCGTGATATGACGGAATCCCACACCCGCTCAGAATATGCATCATTTGCTTCGCGGGTAAAGCTAGGTCAAGTATTGACCGAATCATGCAGTGCCCGTCGAGTCTCCGAGGGGACTTCAGCGTCAATTGACCTCGTTCTGGCGATTGGGATCGCTCCGGCAAAGGAGTCTGTCTTTTATCGGCTTGAAGCTAATGCGAGCTTGAAAGACAGTTCCGGTGAAGAAGTGGGAGTCGTTGAGGCGGCCGTCGTGACTCGCTATGACCTCACGGAAGTGCAAATTCCAACTGAGTCTGTGCTTCAAGAATTTGCCGACAGGGAGGCTGTGGCTGTTGCCTATCCCTATATTCGCGAGAACATTCAATCCCTTGCTGCCCGGGTCGGTTTTGCTGGTGCAGTAATCCCATATCTCGGGAGTTCGGACCTTCGAGATCTTCCTCATGGCGAGCCTGACCGGATTGATTAGGTTCTGTCTGGAGAAATCTTGGAGTCGGCACCTAATGGTTCCGGCGAAGGCCAGGCATGATCGTGGACGGCGGCGCACCTCAGTTCCGCATCAGACTTGCGGGACCAGAGCGGGACCACACGCTGTGCACGCACGAGAACGACGCCAGGTCAGCCGGACATTGTGACGTGCAGAGGTAGGGTCCTGGCCTGCGCAGACATCTTCCTGCGCGATCTGGGGGTCAAGGGGTCGCAGGTTCAAATCCTGTCGTCCCGACAGGAATGTCGGAGCCCCGCTGACTGGACGGAAGTCCAGGCCAGCGGGGCTTTTGCCGTTTCTATGGCCGGTTCAGCGAACGAGCCGCAGGTGACGGCCGGGGGAGTCCGGCGGGACCACTTCGGGACCAGGGGCCCTGCGTGGGCCACTCAGGTGCGCGCTCAGCGCCTCGCCGGCTCACTCGATCGCGCGCCGGTCGGGGTGCAGGTAGCACTGTGTCGTCGTCAGCGACCCGTCCCGGCAATCTTCCGCAGGACGCGCAGCGGAACCCCGGCGTCGGCCATCCACGTCAGCCTGGTGTGCCGGAGGTCGTGGCGGCGCAGGTACTCGTAGCCCAACTTCACCACCACCCCCGCCGGTCCCCTCGCAGCCCTCGGCATCCGCGTCGAGGCCAACGCCGCGGCCAGCGGCCCACCGGTTCAGAGGAGGCCGGCATCTGCCGCACCTTACGGCGTCCGGCTGTGACATGGCGAACAGCAATGGTGCCCGGTGCTGGGCTTTCGCTGGTACCCGCCTCCGGGAGAGTGGTCGCAACCGAATTGTCCGACCATCTCAGGGGGTTCCGATGCCGGAGACGAACAGTGGGACTGCCGACCCCTCGCCCGTTCCGGTGGAAGCGGTGCTCGGTGCCAGGTCGGCGGCAGTGCTCGTGGAACTCCAGCGTGCCGACGGGAAGGCTGCCGGGCTTTGCGCGCTGGCCGGCGGCGCGCTGGCCGCGGCGGTGGCGGCCGGCCCGGCCTGGTCCAGCGGACCGGTGCTGCTGACCGCGGCGGTGCTGTGCGGCTGTGTGCTCCTGCTCGCCGCTGTGGCAGCCGCGCTTGTCGCCATTCGGCCGGTGCTCCCGCAGGGTCGGTCGCTGACCGAGCTGGGGCCGATCCGATCCGGTCCGGTGGCGGCGACCGCCCTCACGGACCTGGCCGAACTGGATCGGGCGGCCCTGACCGAACTGGAGGCGCAGCGTCTGTGGCGGCTGGCCGGGCTCGCCGAGCGGAAGTTCCGGGCCGTCAGGATTTCGGTGGACCTGATCGCCGTGGCTGGCACGGTGACCGGAATCGGCCTGTTGATTTCCTGGATGAATTGAGAGCATCGTGCCGATGTTGTCCGAGGAAACTCAGGGGGGCGCATGTATCTTTGCCATGAATCTCTCATCGGCGATCGTCTTTGGTCGGAATTGCGCAATCTCGCACCGGAACGCAGCCGTCCCGCCAGATCCATGCTGCTCCGCCAGGGTGACCCTGGCACCCAGGTGATCCTGCTCAGTTCCGGATCCACCCTGGTCACCTTGGCGGGCGCCAACGGTGAGCGGACCTTGCTGGCCGTCCGCGGCGCCGGCGAACTGCTTGGCGAACTCGCAGTCCTGGACGCCCAGCCGCGCTCGGCTTCGGTAATCGCTGCCGAACCGTGCCGCGTCCACCTCATCCCCGCCCCCGAATTTCTCGCCTTCGTCCACAAACACGATCTGACAATTCCCTTGCTACGGCACGCCATTGCGCGCGTCCGGGAGGCTGAGGCGGTTCGGCTGGAAATGGCGACCGCGCCGGTGTCGGTGCGTCTGGCCGCCGCTCTGGGCCGACTGGCCAGGCGGCTTCCCGAAGCGGCGCCGAGACCGTGGTGCGGTTGACCCAGACCGAGCTGTCGCAGCTGATCGGTGCCTCCCGGAACGGTGTGGGCAGCGCAATCAGGCCGTGGCGGGAGCGGGGCTGGCTCGGCACTGAGGCAGGCGGCGGACTGGTCATCCGAAACATGCCGGCCATCCAGGCGGACACGCTCGCCTGAGTGATGTAGGCCACCGCCCCGACTGCCGAAAGGCCACCCACCCGGGACTTCCGCCGCCTCCGCGAGCGGACGAGCGTCGTGGACGGAAAGAGGGTGTGCGCCCGCGAG
>NZ_JBFAXX010000099.1:0-18422 GCF_040680995.1 Kitasatospora sp. NPDC051914 | reverse complement strand
CGGGACCCGGGGGTCTGCGGTACTCCGGCCGCCCGGCTGCGGCCCCCCCCCGCGGCGGCCCCGGCACCCGGCCTCCGCCCGGGGGGGCACCCCGCCCTCGGCGCCCCCGCCCCCGGCCCGTTTCCTCACTGTGCGGCCTGCTCGACCACTTCCACCTCGTAGGGCCGGTAGCGCTCGCGGATCGCCTCCGCGGCCGTACCGGCCTGCGGGGTGCCGACCACGATCCCGCTGCCGTCGATCCGCCCGACCACGTCGCCGATCCGCACCCCGCGCTCCTGCCAGTAGCGGGTGTCCCGCACGACGGCCGTCACGGCGTGCGAGAGGTCGGCCTGCGACCAGCGGGCGTCGCGCAGCACGATCACCTGCCCGTCGGGGAGCGGCCAGTGCGCCAGCCGCTCGTCCAGGCCGCTGCCGGGCACTCGGAACACCACGATCCTGCCGTGCCCGCGGTCCACGCAGACCCCGGCGACGTCGAACCGGAACTCCCGCAGGGCGAGCCGCCACACCTCGTCCGCCGCACGGTCCGGCCGGTCGTCGCCCACCGGGGCGGCGCTCCCGGCCGGGCCGCCGCCGGCGGTGAGGTCGGCCAGGCAGGTCCGGTCGGGCAGTTCCGTCACGGGCAGTTCCGTCGCGGACGGCACGGGGGCCGGTGCGGCCGGCCCCGTCCGGTCCGGTGTGCTGCCGCCGCCGAGCAGCGGCACCAGGCCGACCAGCAGCACCGCGGCGGCGGTGGCGGCCTGCGCCCCGCGCCTGCGGCGCAGTCGGCGCCTGCCCTGCCGGCGCACCTCGGCCAGGGGTACCGCGCCGTCCGCGGCCGCCGCGTCGGCGGCCGCCGCCAGCCGCCCCGCCAGCATGCGTCCGAATCCGTCGCCGGCCCCGTCGTCCGGCATCTCCCACAGGTCGTCAGCCACGTCCGCTCACCTCCCGCTCGGGCGCGAGATCGCGCCGGAGCGTGGTCATCGCCCGTCCGAGATGTGTCTTCGCCGTCGCGAGCGTGCAGCCCATCTCCTCGGCCACCGCGGAGACCGGCAGATCGGCCCAGTAGCGGAGCACGACCGCGGCGCGCTGCCGCGGCGGGAGGGCGCGCAGGGCCGCGGCCAGCTGCTCGTCCCCTGCCGGGGCCTGTGGCCCGGCGACGTCCGGCAGACGGTCGGTGAGGACCTCCCGCCTGGTGCGCCGCCAACGGGAGATGTGCGTGCGCACCATGGTGCGGCGCACGTAGGCCTCGGTCGCCGACTCCTCGCGGATCGACCGGCGCCGGACGTACACCCGGGCCAGTGCGTCGTGCAGCAGGTCCCGGGCGTCGTGGAGGTCGCCGGTGATCAGGAACGCCGCGCGGAGCAGCGCCTGGTACCGCGCTCCGACGAAGGCGTCGAACGGGTCACCCTTCATCGTCATGCCCACCTGACGCACCGGGCGGCCGGAACGGACGACATGCCGGGGAGGAAATTCCGGCGGGCCGGACATGCGAGGGGCCGACCCCGGCGGGATCGGCCCTGCGGTGTGCGGCGCGGACGGCGCGTCAGTCCGTCGCGACCCGGTCGGCGCGCTTGCGGCGCAGCCAGGTCGCCGCGCCGCCGGCGACCACGACCATGCCGCCGGCCACCGCGTACAGGCCGGCCGATCCGCCGACCGTGCCGCTGACCGGCGGCACCATCTGTGCGGCGGCGGGCTCGGGGGAGGTGGCCGGACCCGCCGTCGAGTCGGCGGCCTCCGCTGCCGGGGCGCCGACCGCGGTCGCGGCCAGGCAGAACGCCGCACCGCCGACCATCCATGCCACCCGGTGGGACCGAATCACGTTCCTTACCCCCAGATCGAACCCCTCAACCCCTTCGTACGGGACAGACCGTATCCGATGGAACCTGCCGATCTGACCGTGATTCAGCTTCCAGCGGCCAAGCGTTGCACGACCGTTGTGTACTGCGCCGAATCCTCACGAACGGTCCCGGCGTTCCGGGCAGGGGGGTGGCCGGTCAGGAGTTGTAGGTGCCCTGCGCCCGCTCCAGCCCCTCGGAGATGAGCGCCTCGACCGCGTCCGCCGAGCGGTCCACGAACCAGTCCAGGTCCTTGCGTTCGGCGGAGGAGAAGTCCTTCAGCACGAAGTCGGCGACCTCCATCCGGCCGGGCGGGCGGCCGATGCCGCAGCGGATCCGGTGGTAGTCGGGGCCGAGCGACTTGGTGATGGACTTGAGGCCGTTGTGACCGTTGTCGCCGCCGCCGCACTTCAGCCGCAGGGCCGAGTAGTCGATGTCGAGCTCGTCGTGGATCGCCACGATCGCCGCGTTGGGGACCTTGTAGAAGTCGCGCAGGGCCGTGGTGGGGCCGCCGGAGAGGTTCATGAAGGTCATCGGCTTGGCCAGCACCACGCGGCGCCCGGCGAGCCGGCCCTCGGCGACCTGGGCGCGGCTCTTGTGCGCCTTGAACTTCGCGCCGATCCGCTCGGCGAGCAGGTCCACCACCATGAAGCCGATGTTGTGCCGGTTGCGGGCGTAGCCGTCCCCGGGGTTGCCGAGCCCGACCACCAGCCAGGGGCCCGTGTACTCGTCCGCCACCGCGCTCATCACCGATCTCCGCTCGCCCGAATCCTGACGCATCCATTATCCGCAGCGCCCGGGCCGCGGGCCGCGGCAGGGGCACCGGTGGCCGGGTCGGCGTACCGTCGGACGCGAACCACGACCGCCGCGAGCCGAAGGACCGCCCGTGACCGCACCCCCCGCCGCCGTACTGGCCGACGAGCTCACCGCGGCCCTGGAGGACTCCGTGGTGCCCGGCCGGGCCGGGCAGGAGAAGGCGTACCTGAAGAGTTCGCTGGACCACCTCGGGGTGCCGGTGCCGGGGATGCGCGCCGCGGTGCGGGGCCTGCTCCGCCGGTACCCGGGGCTGGACCGGGCCGCAGTGCTGGCGCTGGCGGAGGAGCTGTGGGCGCGGCCGCTGCACGAGACGCGCAGCTGCGCGGGGTTCCTGCTGGAGGCGCGGGCACAACTGCTGGTGCCTGCCGACACGGCGCTGCTGGAGCGGATGCTGGAGGAGTGCGACACCTGGGCGCACTGCGACGTGATCGCGCCGAAGGCGGCCGGTCCGCTGCTGCTGCGGTACCCGGAGACGGCGGCGGTGCTGCTGCGCTGGAGTTGCCGGGAGGAGCTGTGGGTGCGCCGGGGCGGGGTGCTGGGCTATCTGCCCGCCGTCCGGTCGCCGGAGCAATTCCCGCGCCGTTTCGGTGACTTCGGGCGGCTGGCGGACCCTCTGCTGGACGACCCGCGGTTCTTCGTGCGCAAGGCGCTCGGCTGGGTGCTGCGGGAGGGTGCGAAGCACAGCCCGGAGGAGGTCTGCGGGTGGCTGGCCGGGCGGCTGCCGCGGGTGTCCGGGCTGACGCTGCGGGAGGCGCTGCGGCCGGTGCCGCAGGAACTCCGGCTGCGGCTGCTGGCACCGCACAGCTGAGGGAACGCCGCTGCCCCGGCGGCCCCTCGCAGGAGGGGCTGCCGGGGCAGCGGTCGGGGAGATCCGGGGATCAGGCCTCGACGGCCTCGCCCTCGGCGGCCTCCTCCTCGGTGACCTCGGGGGCCTGGGCGCCGATGACCTGCAGCACGACGGCGTCGGCCTCGACGGCCAGGGTCGCGCCCTTCGGCAGGGCGATGTCGCCGGCGGTGATGGAGGCGCCGGCCTCCAGGCCCTCGACGGAGACGGTGACCGACTCGGGCAGGTGGGTGGCCTCGGCCTCGATCGGGAGGGCGTTCAGCACGTTCTCGATCAGGTTGCCGCCGGGGGCCAGCTCGCCCTCGGTGTGGACCGGGATCTCGACGGTGACCTTCTCGCCGCGCTTCACCAGGAGCAGGTCGACGTGCTCGATGCTGCGCTTGATGGCCTCGCGCTGGACGGCCTTCGGCAGCACGTACTCGTCCTTGCCGTCGATCGGCACGACCAGCAGGGCGTTCGGGGTCTTGAGGGCCATCATCAGGTCGTGGCCGGGCAGGTTCAGGTGGACCGGGGCGTGGCCGTGGCCGTAGACGACACCGGGGACGAAGCCGGCGCGGCGGGCGCGGCGGGCGGCACCCTTGCCGAACTCGGTGCGGGTCTCGGCGGCAAGGCGGATCTCGGACACGACTGCACTCCTCGTTGAGAAAGACTGGCGCGGGTGCAGGAACGACAAAACCGCCGGGCCACACCCTCAAGTTCCTTGGGGGTCGCTCGGCGGCGGACGACTACTGGAAGCAGCGCGTCGATCACGGTTGCGGCACCCGTACGGGCACACGGCATCCCTCGCCGAGCAGTCCCACGAGTCTAACCGCTGCCCGCGTCAACCGTGAAATCGGCCCCCTCACGCGTCGCGTGCGGGGGCCGACCGGCCGTGCGGGTGTCAGTGCACGCCCTCGAAGAGGCTGGTCACCGAACCGTCCTCGAAGACCTCCTTGATCGCGGCGGCGATCGAGGGGGCGATGGAGAGGGTGGTCACCTTGTCCAGCTGCAGCTGCTGCGGGGTGGGCAGGGTGTTGGTGAAGACGAACTCGCTGACGCGGGAGTTCTTCAGGCGGTCCGCGGCGGGGCCGGAGAGGACGCCGTGGGTGGCCGCGACGATCACGTCGGCCGCGCCGTTGTCGTAGAGCGCGTCGGCGGCGGCGCAGATGGTGCCGGCGGTGTCGATCATGTCGTCGACCAGGACGCAGACCCGGCCCTTGACGTCGCCGACGACCTCGGCGGACAGGATGGTGTTGGCCTGCGTCATGTCGCGGCGCTTGTGGATGATCGCCAGCGGGGCGTCCAGGCGGTCGCACCACTGGTCGGCGACCTTCACGCGGCCGGCGTCCGGGGAGACGATGGTGAGCTTGGAGCGGTCGACCCGCTCGCCCACGTAGTCGGCCAGCATCGGCAGCGCGAACAGGTGGTCGACCGGGCCGTCGAAGAAGCCCTGGATCTGCGCGGTGTGCAGGTCCACGGCCATCAGGCGGTCGGCACCGGCCTGGCGGAGCAGGTCGGCGATCAGGCGGGCCGAGATGGGCTCGCGGCCGAGGTGCTTCTTGTCCTGCCGGGCGTAGCCGTAGAACGGCAGGATCGCCGTGATGCTGCGGGCCGAGGCCCGCTTCAGCGCGTCGATCATGATGAGCTGTTCCATGATCCACTGGTTGATCGGAGCCGTGTGGCTCTGGATCACGAAGCAGTCCGCGCCGCGGGCCGACTCCAGGAAGCGGACGTAGATCTCACCGTTCGCGAAGTCCAGGGCCTTGGTGGGAACCAGTTCGGTCTCGAGCTCCCGGGCCACCTCCTCCGCCAGCTCGGGGTGGGCACGGCCGGAGAAGAGCCTGAGCTTCTTCTCACCCGACGTCGTGATCCCGCTCACTGCACCGTCTCCTCGCGTTGCTGCCGCACATGGACCCGCCACGGCGCACCCGGGCAGCAGCGCTCGGGACGTCGGTCGGCGGGGGATTTGGGGTACGCCGAGACGCGGACGGTCAGCCCAGTGGCGCACGTATGTACTCCAGGTTACGCGGTGCGCCGTCGACCGTCCGCCCCGGGATCACATCCCAAGATCCCCTGCAGGGGGCTCAGGCCTCGGGAGTCTCCGCGGCCTCGGCAGCCGCAGCGGCCCGGGCGGCCGCCGTGCCGGGGCGCTTGCGGGCCACCCAGCCGGCGATGTTGCGCTGCTGCGCACGGGCGACGCCGAGCGAACCGGCGGGCACGTCCTGGTAGATGACCGAGCCCGCGGCGGTGTAGGCGCCGTCACCCACGGTCACCGGAGCGATGAACATGTTGTCCGAGCCGGTGCGGCAGTGCGCCCCGATGACGGTGCGGTGCTTGTTCACGCCGTCGTAGTTGACCGTGACGGACGCCGCACCGATGTTGCTGCCCTCGCCGACGGTGGCGTCGCCGATGTACGAGAGGTGGGGCACCTTGGCGCCCTCGCCGATCTCGGAGTTCTTGATCTCGACGTAGGTGCCGGCCTTGGCCTTGCGGGCGAGCTTCGCGCCCGGGCGCAGGTAGGCGTACGGGCCCACCGAGGCGGACTCGCCGACCTCGGCCTCGATCACCGTGGCGTTGCTCACAGTGGCGCCGGCGCCGATGGTGCTGTCGGTGACGGTGGAGTTCGGGCCCACGGTGCAGCCCTCGCCCAGGTGCGTGGTGCCCTGCAGCTGGGTGCCGGGCAGGACGACCGCGTCGGGCTCGTAGGTGACCTGGACGTCCAGCCAGGTGGTGGCGGGGTCGACCACGGTGACGCCGGCCCGCATGGCGCGCTCCAGCAGCCGGTCGTTGAGCATCCGGCGGGCCTCGGCCAGCTGCACCCGGTCGTTGATGCCGAGGATGTCGCGGAAGTCGTCGGCGACCACGGCGCCGACCCGGTGGCCCGCGGTGCGCAGGATCTCCAGGGTGTCGGTGAGGTACTCCTCGCCCTGCACGTTGTCGGTGGTGAGCAGGCCGAGGGCCTCGGCGAGCAGCTTGGCGTCGAACGCGAACACCCCGGAGTTGATCTCGGAGACGGCGCGCTGCTCGGCGGTGGCGTCCTTGTGCTCGACGATCGCGGCGACCGCGCCGTGGTCGTCGCGCAGGATGCGGCCGTAGCCGTCGGCGTCCGGGACGACGGCGGTCAGCACGGTCACGCCGTTGCCCTGCTCGGTGTGGGCGTCGGCGAGGGCGCGCAGGGTGGCACCGGTCAGCAGCGGGGCGTCGCCGGTGGTGACGAGCACGGTGCCGTCGAGGGCGGTGCCGTCCGCGGTGAGCGCCTCCAGGGCGGTGCGCACGGCGTGGCCGGTGCCGTTCTGCTGCTCCTGGACGGCGGTGCGCACGCCCTCGTAGTGCGCGTCCAGGTGCGCGGTGACGAGCTCGCGCAGGTGGCCGACCACGACGACGAGGTGCTCGGGCGCCAACTCCTGTGCGGCGGCGACGGCGTGGCCGACGAGCGACCGGCCGCAGATCTCGTGCAGCACCTTCGGGAGCCGGTTGGACTTCATCCGGGTGCCTCCGCCTGCGGCGAGCACGACGACGGCGGCGGTCTTGTTGGCGGTCACGCGGGAGTCTCCTCGGTTGTTCTGAGGGAGGGTCGGGCGCGCCTGCCGGACGGCCGGGGCAGTGTGCTGAGCTCCCGGAGGAGGATTCGAACCCCCATAAGCTGGACCAAAACCAGCTGTCCTGCCCTTAGACGATCCGGGACGGATGCCGTGCACGGGTGACGCGCCGACGGACGTCGGCGGGCAATGCAGGGCTAAGAGTACGGGCTGCGCCGCTCCGCATCCACCACCCTCGGGAGTCCGCAGGTGCGACACGTCTTCCCATCGGATGCCCGGGAACCTACGATGCCGTAGGTTACGGATACGTAGGTACCGCTCCCTCCCGAGGACGCCTCATGACCATGCAGGCCGGTGCAGCAGCACCTCCCGTCGCGGCCGGCAAGGCCCCCGCCCAGGTCTCCGCCACCCTCGGAGGGGAGAAACAGGGGCTGGCCGAGCGGATCACCCTGGGCCTGTTCATCGGCGTCCCGTTCCTGGCCCTGGTGGCGGCCGCGCCGGTCGCCTGGGGCTGGGGCCTCGGCTGGGTGGACGTGACGATCGCGACCGTCATGTACTTCGTGACCTGCCACGGCATCACGGTCGGCTACCACCGCTACTTCACCCACGGCTCGTTCAAGGCCAACCGGCCGCTGCACCTGGCGCTGGCCGTGGCCGGCAGCCTCGCCGTGGAGGGGCCGCTGGTGCGCTGGGTGGCCGACCACCGCAAGCACCACCGGTTCAGCGACAAGGAGGGCGACCCGCACTCCCCCTGGCGCTACGGCGAGAGCCTCCCCGCGCTGATGAAGGGCCTGTTCTGGGCCCACATGGGCTGGCTCTTCGACGAGGAGCAGACCCCGCAGCACAAGTACGCGCCGGACCTGGTCGCCGACCCGGCCATAAGGCGGATCTCCCGGCTGTTCTGGCTCTGGACGACCCTGTCGCTGCTGATCCCCCCGCTGGTCGGCGGCCTCGTGACCATGTCCTGGGCGGGCGCGCTGTCCGCCTTCTTCTGGGGCTCGCTGGTCCGGATCGCCCTGCTCCACCACGTGACCTGGTCGATCAACTCGATCTGCCACGCGATCGGCGAGCGGCCCTTCAAGTCCCGCGACCGGTCCGGCAACGTCTGGTGGCTCGCGGTGCTGTCCTGCGGCGAGTCCTGGCACAACCTGCACCACGCCGACCCCACCAGCGCCCGCCACGGCGTGCTGCGCGGGCAGGTCGACTCCTCGGCCCGGGTGATCCGCTGGTTCGAGCGGGCGGGCTGGGCGACCGACGTCCGCTGGCCGCGGGCCGAGCGGATCGACGCCCGCCGCGCCGTATGACCCGCCCGCTGCAGCATGATGTAGGGGTGAACGGGAGCAACGCAGACACCGCGGACGGCCATCAGCACGCACCGGGCGGGGACGGCGGCGCGGCGGGCCGTGCCCGCTCCACCCCCGCGGCGCGCGGCGGCCGTCCGGGCGGCCGGGTGCGGATGACCGGCAAGCAGCGCCGCGAGCAGCTGCTGGACATCGGCCGGTCGGTCTTCGCGGAGCGCGGCTACGACGGCACCTCGGTCGAGGAGATCGCCGAGCGTGCGGGCGTCTCCAAGCCGGTGGTGTACGAGCACTTCGGCGGCAAGGAGGGGCTGTACGCGGTCGTCGTCGACCGCGAGATGCAGCTGCTCCTGGACATGGTGACCGGGGCGCTGACCGGCGGGCACTCGCGGGAGCTGCTGGAGCAGGCCGCGTTCGCGCTCATGGACTACATCGACACCTCCACGGACGGGTTCAAGATCCTCGTCCGGGACTCGCCGGTCGCGCAGTCGACCGGCAGCTTCGCCTCGCTGATCAGCGACATCGCCACCCAGGTCGAGGACATCCTGGGCCTGGAGTTCAAGTCGCGGGGCTTCGACCCCCGGCTGGCGCCGATGTACTCGCAGATGCTGGTGGGCATGGTCGCACTCACCGGCCAGTGGTGGCTGGAGGTGCGCAAGCCGCAGAAGGCCGAGGTCGCCGCCCATCTGGTGAACCTGGCGTGGCACGGCCTGGAGGGGCTGGAGCGGCATCCGAAGCTGGTGGGCGAACGACGGGCGTGACAGCACCGAGGTGGTCGCGTGGTGGTCTTCATTCTGGCGGTGGGCGCAGCCTGCTTCCTGGGCCTGGGCTTCGTGCTCCAGCAGCACGCGGCCCAGCGGGCGCCCAAGAGCGACCTGCTGCACTGGCGGCTGCTGCTCGACCTGGCGCGGATGCCGGACTGGCTGCTGGGCCTCGGATTCATGATCACCGGCCTGGTGCTCAGCGCGCTCGCGCTGAGCCAGGGCGAGGTGGCACTGGTGGAGCCGCTGCTGGCGACCAACCTGGTGTTCGCGATGCTGCTCGCCCGGACGCTGACCGGGACACGGCTGGGCCGCTCCGGCTGGACCGGGGTGGCCCTCATCGCGTTGGGGGTGACCGCGTTCATCGTGGCGGGCCGCCCCGAAGGCGGCGGCGCGGAGGCCGGGCCACTGCGGTTCTGGCTGGTGGTGGGGATCGTCGCCGGGCTGGCGCTGCTGCTGGTCCTCGTCGCCAAGCACATGCCGCTGTTCGAGGAGGCGACCCTGCTGGCGCTCGCCGCGGGCCTGCTCTACGGGCTGCAGGACGCCCTCACCCGGATGACCACGGAACGCCTCGACGACGAGGGCCTGCACGCGGTGGTGCGCAGCTGGCAGCCGTACGCCGTGGTGGTGATCGGCGTGGTGGGGCTGCTGCTGGTGCAGTCGGCGTTCGAGGCCGCGCCGCTGCGGATGTCGCTGCCGGCGCTGACCGCGGCCCAGCCGCTGACCGGGATCGCCTGCGCGGTCGGGTTCCTCGGCGACCAGCTGCGGGTGACGCCGGCCGCCGTGGCCTGGCAGGTGGTCGGCCTGCTGTCGGTGGTGGCCGGCGTCGTCCTGCTCGGGCGGCACCCGGCCATGCCGGGCCACCACCACTTCCACAAGTGACGGGGTGAACCCCTTGTGGATCACCCCCCGGGGGTGCACCTCGGCTAGCGGCGCCGGGCGACGGCGAAGATGCGGCGGAACGGGAAGACGGTGCCCTGTTCCCCGGCCGGGTAGGCCTCGCGCAGGAGGGCGCCGTACTCGGCGAGGAACTCCGCCCGGTCGGCGGGGTCGGCGAGCCGGGCGAGGACGGGCCGCAGTGCGGTGCCCTTGACCCACTCCAGGACCGGGTCGGGTCCGGTGAGCAGGGTGAGGTAGGTGGTCTCCCAGACGTCGGCGGTGCAGTCGGCGCCGAGCAGGGTGTGCAGGTAGTCGGCGGGGTCGTGGACGCCGGCCCGGCTCGCTCCGGTGCCGAGGGCCTCGCGCCAGCGGGGGCTGCTGCGGAGGTCGGCGAGCAGGGTGTGGCTGGGGGCGTCGAAGTTGCCGGGGACCTGGAGGGCGAGCACGCCGCCGGGCTTGAGGGCGGCGGCCCAGCGGGCCACCAGGGGCAGGTGGTCGGGGCGGCCGGCGCCGTCGGGGTTGAGCCACTGCAGGGTGGCGTTGGAGACGATCGCGTCGGGGGCCGCGTCGGAAGGGTCCCAGGTGCGGGCGTCGGCGAGCAGGTAGGCGGCGCGGGGTTCGCCGGTGGTGCGGGCGGTGTCGAGCATCTCGGCGGAGTCGTCGATGCCGGTGAGGTGGGCGTCGGGCCAGCGCTCGCGGAGCACGGCGGTGGAGTTGCCGGGGCCGCAGCCGATGTCGAGGACGACGGGGGCGGCGGGCAGGGCGGGCATCCGGGCGACGAGTTCGTGCAGCGGTCGGGTGCGCTCGTCGGCGAAGCGGAGGTACTGCGCGGGGTCCCAGGGGGTGGCGGACACGACTGCTCCCAAGTATCTCGATATCAAGATATCCAATCGAGAGACTGCGCGCGAAAACTCTCGATGTCAAGAGACTTCACATCGACACATCCCCCGATACACTGATCGCCATGGAGGACGAGGTCGACCGCCTGGTCGCAGCATGGCGCCGCGAGCGCCCCGACCTCGACGTGGAACCGCTCGAGGTGCTCAGCCGGGTCAGCCGACTCGCCCGGCACCTGGACCGCGCCCGCCGCGCGGCCTTCGCCGAGCACGGCCTCGAACCCTGGGAGTTCGACGTGCTGACGGCGCTCCGGCGGGCCGGCACCCCCTACCAGCTCTCCCCCGGGCAACTGCTCACCCAGACCCTGGTCACCTCCGGCACCATGACCAACCGGATCGACCGGCTCACCGGCAAGGGCCTCGTCCGCCGCCTGCCCGACCCGGACGACCGCCGCGGCGTCCTCGTCCGGCTCACCGACGACGGCCGCGACAAGGCCGACCAGGCGCTCGCGGGCCTGCTCGCCCACGAGCGCGAACTCCTCGCCCAGCTCAGCTCCGACCAGCAGGGCGAGCTCGCCGCGCTGCTGCGCCGCCTGGTCGCCCCCTTCGACCAGGCCGGCTGAGGCCCGGGGCCCTCAGAAGCCGTCCGGGTACGGGGTGGCCAGCGCCGCCACCGGGACGGCCTCCGGCGTCCGGTAGCCCGGCAGCAGCTCCGCCAGGCGCCCGCGCACCTCGGCGTCCGCGTTGCCCCTGGCGGCCGCGTACAGCGCCGTCAGGCCGCCCGCCAGGTCCTCCGGGCCGCCGTCCCCGGCCACCGTCGCGAAGATCCGGCCGTGCTCGGTCGGCAGCCGCTCCTCGCCCTCGGAGAACAGCGCCTCGTTGAGCTTCTCCCCCGCCCGCAGACCGGTGTAGCGGATCTCCACGTCCTCCGCGCCCAGCTGCACCTGCCGGGCGAAGTTGTGCACCAGGTCGACGATCCGCACCGGCTCGCCCATGTCGAGCACGAAGACCTCGCCGCCCTCGGCCATCCGCCCGGCCTCCAGCACCAGGCCGACCGCCTCCTCGATGGTCATGAAGAACCGGGTGACGTCCGGGTGGGTGATGGTCACCGGGCCGCCGCTGCGCAGCTGCTCCTCCAGCACCGACAGCAGCGAGCCGCGCGAGCCCAGTACGTTGCCGAACCGGACGGCCGAGAACACCCCGGTGCCCAGGTTCCGGGCG
The DNA here is from genome assembly GCF_040680995.1 of Kitasatospora sp. NPDC051914. NCBI lineage: Bacteria > Bacillati > Actinomycetota > Actinomycetes > Kitasatosporales > Streptomycetaceae > Kitasatospora > Kitasatospora sp. NPDC051914. The sequence goes on along the minus strand of NZ_JBFAXX010000099.1, from coordinate 6,435 downwards.
TCCCTGGCGTTCGCCCGCACGATCAGCTCCGCGAGCCGCTTGCTCGCCCCCAGCACCGAGGTCGGGTCCGCCGCCTTGTCCGTGGAGATCAGCACGAACCGCTCCACGCCGGTCGCCAGTGCGGCCTCCACCAGGTGGTCGGTGCCCAGCACGTTCGACTTCACCGCCTCGCTGGGGTGCCGCTCCAGCAGCGGGAGGTGCTTGTGCGCCGCCGCGTGGAAGACCACCTCGGGCCGCAGGTCGCGGAAGATCTGCTGGATCCGCGGCCGGTCCCGGATGTCGGCGATCACCAGCGAGTCGTCGGTGAGCAGCGCCTCGCCCCAGATCTCCAGCTGGAGGCGGTGCAGATTCGATTCGTCGTGGTCCAGCATGTACAGCTCGGACGGGCCGAAGGCGTGCACCTGGCGGCACAGCTCGCTGCCTATCGACCCGCCCGCACCGGTGACCAGCACCCTGCGGCCCTCGATCACCGCCCGGACGTCGGGCGAGACCACGTGCACCTCGTGACGGCCGATCAGCTTGTTGACGTCCAGACTGCGCATGTCCGAGCCGACCACCTCGCGGCGCAGCGCGGACAGGAAGGACGGCAGGTAGCGGACGGCGACCCCCGCCGCCGCGGCGGCCGTCGCCAGCGCCCGCACCTGCTGGTGCGGCAGCCCCGGGATCGCCAGCACCACCACCTGCGCGCGGTGGGTCACCGCCAGGGGGGTGAGCTCGGCCAGCGGGCCCAGCACCGGCACCCCCTCGACGGACAGGCCGGCCTTGACCGGGTCGTCGTCCAGCACACCCACCGGGGCGAGGCCGAACTCCGGTGTCCTGAGCAGGTCCCGGACGAGCGCCGACCCCGCGGCGCCGCCGCCGATCACCAGGGTGCGCAGGCCGGGCGGGCCGGCCGAGGGCTCCGGGACGGAGCCGGACTGTGCATCGGGACGGGCGGCAATGCTGTTCGGCGACATCTGTCCTCCGGTCTCCCTGACCTGACGGAGTCGGTACCTGGGTGTGGCGTCGGGCCGTTCCCCCCTGCCCGGTGCGGGCACGGAGAGAGCGGTCAGCCGGCGCCCGGGCCTGCGTTCGAGGCGACGGTCGGCGGATGCGGTGGCGGCAGCGGGGCGGGCGGCGGCAGCGGCTCGGACGGGGTGATCCCGGCCCGGCGGGCGACCGCGACGGCGGCGAGGGTGGAGTGCACCCCCAGCTTGCCGAGGACGTTCTGCATGTGGGTGCGGACGGTGTGCGGCGACAGGTAGAGCCGTTCGGCGGTGGCCTGCCGGCCCAGACCGGCGACCATGCAACGCAGCACCTCCTCCTCCCGCGGGGTGAGGGTGCCGACCAGCCGCTCGCTCTCCGTCCTGTCCCGCCGCGCGCTCGTCAACTCCCGCACCACACCGGTCAGCAGGGCCGGCGGCAGATGCGTCTCGTCGCGCAGCACGCCGCGGACGACGGCCAGCAGCCGCCCCAGCGAACTCTCCTTGGCGACCCAGCCGGACGCGCCGGCCTGCAGCGCGCGGACGGCACGGCCCGGATCGTCGTGCGCCGCCAGCACCACCGCGCGCAGCTCGGGATGGGTGCGGCAGATCCGGGCGACCAGCGCGATGCCGTCACCGGACGGCAGGCCGGGCACCGACTCGCGGCGCGGCAAGGGCACCACGGCGGAAGGGAGTTGGCCCCGCACGCGGGGCCCGGACCGGACGGCGGACGGGGTCAGGTCGGCATCCACCAGGGCGATGTGGTACGGACGGCCTTCGGCGGCGGCCCGCTCGAGGGCGCGTTCCGCGGCGGCCGGGCTGCCAGCCGCACCGACCTCGATCTCGGGTTCGGCGGCGAGCGCCGTGGCCAGCGCCTCGGCGAAGATCCGGTGGTCGTCGACCACCAGGACGCGCGTACGCCCCATCGTCCGTCCCCCCTGTTCGGCGCCGACCCCCACCGGTACCGGACTCAGCGTACGGGAGGGGCGCATGAAGGGTGGGGGATTGGTGAAGTTTCTTCATCCCCTGGTGATTTGACCTTCGCGCAGCAACCACGACCGCGGGGGAGGCCGAGCTCACAGGGGCAACCGCAGGGGGCGCGGGGAAGCGCGCGGACCGAAGGACGGTGCCGTACCTTCCGGTTCGCGCGGTTCCCCGTGCCCCCTGCGGGGTGCCGGTCAGCCGATCCGGCGGGCGCCGGCGGCGGGGACGGCGGTGAAGGTGCGGGGAGCGGCGTAGCCGGCGTCGGCGAAGGCGGTGGTGACGGCGGCGGCGACGGTGTCCAGGGTGTCGGCGGTGACCAGGGCGATGACGGAGCCGCCGAAGCCGCCACCGGTCATCCGGGCGCCGAGGGCGCCGGCCGCGACGGCCGCCTCGACGGCGAGGTCGGTCTCCGGGCAGGAGACCCGGTAGTCGTCGCGGAGCGAGGCGTGCCCGGCGGTGAGGATCGGCCCCAGCGCCGCGAGGTCGCCGGCGTCCAGCAGCGCGACGGCCTGCTCGACGCGGGCGTTCTCGGTGACCACGTGCCGTACCGGCGGGCGGAGTTCGGCGGGCAGCCGGTCGAGGGCGGCGTCCAGGCCGGCCGGGGCGAGGTCCCGCAGAGCGGGCAGCCCCAGCAGCGCGGCGGCCCGCTCGCAGCCGGCCCGCAGTTCGGCGTAGGCGCCGTCGGCGAGGTCGTGCTTGACCCGGGTGTCGACCACCAGGAGCCGCAGGCCGGCCCCGGCGAGGTCCAACGGGACCTGCCGCTGGGCGAGGCCGCGGGTGTCGAGGAAGAGGGCGTTGCCCTCGGTGCAGCAGACCGAGGCCATCTGGTCCATGATCCCGCAGGGCACGCCGACGAACTCGTTCTCGGCGCGCTGGGCGAGCCCGGCGAGGGCCGGGCCGTCGAGGCCGAGCCCGTGCAGGTCGCTGTAGGCGGCGGCCACCACGCACTCGATGGCGGCGGAGGAGGAGAGGCCGGCTCCGGTGGGCACGTCGCTGTCGATGTGCACGTCGGCGCCGCCGACCTCGTGCCCGGCCGCGCGCAGCGTCCACACCACGGCGGCCGGGTACTTGGCCCAGCCCTCCACGCTTCCGGGGGCGAGGTCGGCGACCGACAGTTCCACCGGTCCGCCGTCGGTCTGTGCGCTGTGCAGCCGCAGCAGGCCGTCGGTGCGGAGCCGGACGGTGGCCCGGGCGGCCTGCGGCAGGGCCACGGGCAGCACGAAGCCGTCGTTGTAGTCGGTGTGTTCGCCGATCAGGTTGACCCGGCCGGGCGCCGCCCAGACCCCTGCCGGGGCGGCGCCGTCGTGGACGGACTGGGAATCTGTCATCAGGCTCGCTTCTCCAGGGTGAAGGCCCAGGCGTCGGCGACGATGTCGTCGAGTTCGGGGCGGCGGGGGCGCCAGCCGAGCGCCTCGTGGGCGCGCTCGGCGGAGGCGACCAGGACGGCGGGGTCGCCGGGGCGGCGCTCGGCGGTGACGACGGGGATCTCGCGGCCGGTCACGCGCTTGACGGACTCGATGACCTCGCGGACGGAGAAGCCGTTGCCGTTGCCGAGGTTGCAGATCAGGTGCTCGCCGGGCTTGGCGGCGTCGAGGGCGAGCAGGTGGGCCTCGGCGAGGTCCGCGACGTGGATGTAGTCGCGGATGCAGGTGCCGTCCGGGGTCGGGTAGTCGTCGCCGAAGACGGAGATGTGCGGGCGCTGGCCGAGGGCGGCCTGGAACACCAGCGGGATGAGGTGCGACTCGGGGTCGTGGCGCTCGCCGTAGGCGCCGTACGCGCCGGCGACGTTGAAGTAGCGCAGCGACACCGCGGCCAGGCCGTGGGCGGCCGCCTCACTGGTGATCAGGTGGTCGACGGCGAGCTTGGTGGCGCCGTAGGTGTTGGTCGGCGAGGTGCGCGCGGTCTCCGCGATCGGGACGACCTCGGGCTCGCCGTACACGGCGGCGGTGGAGGAGAAGACGAGCTTGCGCACGCCGGCCTTGCGCATCGCCGAGACGAGCTCCAGGGAGCCGGCGACGTTGTTGCGCCAGTACTTCTCGGGGTCGGCGACGGACTCGCCGACCTGCGAGGAGGCGGCGAAGTGCAGGACGCCGTCGAAGGAGCCGTCGAGCACGTCGGAGGCGTCCTGGACGCGGCCGCGGACGAACTCGGCACCGGCGGGGACGCCCTCGGCGAAGCCGGTGGACAGGTCGTCGAGCACGGTGACCTGGTGGCCCGCCTCCAGCAGGTGGGCGGCGACCACGCTTCCGACGTAGCCGGCGCCACCCGTGACCAGGTACTTACTCATGATGCGACCTCCCGCAGGCGCTGTGCCGCCGCCTCGGGCGACACATCGTTGACGAACGCGTCCATGCCGGATTCCACACCGGCCAGGAACTTGAGCTTGCCTACCGTACGACGAATCGTGAACAGCTCCAGGTGCAGTGCCAGCTCGTCTCCTCCGAGAGCGGGCGCCTGGTGCCATGCGGCGATGTACGGCGTCGGTGCGGCGTGCTCATTGTGCCCGGGCTCGATGAACAACCGGTCGAAGCGGCGCAGGAGTTCCAGGTAGAGCCGGGGGAACTCGTCGCGTTCGGCCTCGGTGAGGCGGGTCAGGTCGGGCACCCGCCGGTTCGGGTAGAGGTGGACCTCGTACGGCCAGCGGGCGGCGAACGGCACGAAGGCCGTCCAGTGCTCGCCGGCCAGCACCACTCGGGCGGGGTCGGCCCGTTCGGCGGCGAGCAGGTCCTCGAAGAGGTTGCGTCCGGTGCGTTCGCGGTGCCGGCCGGCCTGCTCGATCGCGCGGGCGGTGCGCGGGGTGACGAACGGGAAGGCGTAGATCTGCCCGTGCGGGTGGGCCAGGGTCACGCCGATCTCGGCGCCGCGGTTCTCGAAGCAGTACACCTGCCGGACGCCGGGCAGTGCGGACAGCTCGGCCGTGCGGTCCGTCCAGGCGTCCAGGACCAGGCGGGCCTGCGGCTCGCTCAGGTCGGCGAAGGACAGCCCGTGGTCGGAGGTGAAGCAGACCACCTCGCAGCGGCCGGTGCCGGGCCCGGAGCCGGCGACCGGGTGGTCGTGCCCGGTGACGCGGGCGGCGGCGTCGGCGGCCAGCGACGGGAAGCGGTTCTCGAAGACCGCGACCTGGTACTCGGCGGCCGGGATCTCGCTGAGCCTGCCGTCCCGGGACGGGCAGAGCGGGCACTCGTCGGCCGGCGGGTGGTAGGTGCGGCCCTGCCGGTGGGCGGCGACGGTCACCCAGTCCCCGGTGACCGGGTCCCGGCGGATCTCGGACAGGCTCGCGGTGGGCTCCAGCGGGCGCAGGTCGGTGGAGTCCCTGAGGGCGGCGTCGTCCCCGTCGAAGTAGAGGAGCTCGCGGCCGTCCGCGAGTTTGGTGGTGGTCTTCTTCACGGTGAACTGCTCCGATCTCCTCGCTCTCGAACATAATCAAACATCGCCAACCACAAGTCAACAGACGGGATCGTGAGGAAACACCGGGTCGGGCAGGCGGGCCGAACGGAACGGTCAGGCCGAACGGCCGACCCGGTCCAGCAGACCGGTCCGGGCGGCCACCGCCGCCGCCTCCAGCCGGGAGCGGGCGCCCAGCTTCACCAGGACGCGCTGCACATGGGTCCGGGCGGTGCTGGAGGCGATCCCCATGCCGGCCGCGATGGCCGCGGTGTCCTCGCCTTCCGCGATCCGGGCCAGCACCTGCGCCTCCCGCCGGGTCAGCAGCCGCAGCAGCCGCACCGCGTCGTCGTCCGGCTCCGTGGCCGGCCGCAGCAGCGCCTCGAAGGCCCCCTGCAGCACCTCGGCCGCCACCGCGGCCTCCCCGGCCCGCACCCGGGCGATCGCCCGCTCGACCACGTCGATCCGCTCGTCGCTGCGCACGTAGCCGGCCGCACCGGCTGCGAAGGCGGCGGCGACCCGACCCGGGTCGCCGACCGGCCCGAGCACCACGACGGCCAGCTCCGGGCGCTCCGCACGCAGCCGGCGCAGCGGGGCGAAGACGTCCTCCCCCTCGGCGCCACCGGCGACCCCGAGCAGGCAGACCTCCGGCCGCCGCCCGGCGACCAGCGTCGCGGCGGCAGCGGCGGGCGCCCCCACGCCGAGCACCCGGTGGCCGCGCAGCTGCAGCGCGGCGGCCAGCGCCTCGGCCAGCAGGCGGTGGTCGTCGACGATCACGAGCCGAACGCCCACGGCGCCCTCCCAGTCCCCCGTGCCGGCCACCGGGGTCCTCCGCACCCGGCCCGGCGCTTGACGCACCATCACAGCGCATACCCGCCCGGTCCGCCAGGCCGCAGGCCCGGGGGAAACGCAGAAGGCCCCCGCCTTGCGGCGGGGGCCTTCGAACTCCGGAGCCCCCATGCGGAATCGAACCGCAGACCTTCTCCTTACCATGGAGACGCTCTACCGACTGAGCTATAGGGGCCTGTTCCTCGGGCGCTTGCTGCTCCCTTCGAACGAGGAAGACATTACAGGGTCGTCGACCGGAAAGCGAAATCGATCGACC
>NZ_JBFAXX010000098.1:0-19620 GCF_040680995.1 Kitasatospora sp. NPDC051914 | reverse complement strand
CGGTTCCAGTCGCTCCCACTGGCCGTTCGTCAGATCACCACGTCCCACGGACCGTGATCATCTACGACCTTGATCCGCTTTCGCAACAGGCCCTAACAGGGAGTCGAACCACTGGACGGGCAACGCTCGGCTCCACCCGGCGGTTTCGTTTGGATCATTTGCACGCGGCCGGGCACGAAGAGGACCGGCCGTGCGTGGCCGGTCCTCTTCGGAAGGTGTTCGCGCTTTCGGGGGTCGCAGGGCGGCTCGGTCAGCCCAGTGCGTGGACCCGCTTGTACTCGAGTGCGTAGGCGAGCTTGCCGGGCTTGGGGTCGGAGTGCGGTCGACCAACGGATGACCTCGTGCGGGCGGCCTCCGGGAGAACCCGGGTCAACGATCTTGGGGCTGCGCCCGTTGCGCGGTCCGGGCAGCCCGGGCGCGCCGGTGGTCGAGCCGGGTCCGGTGCGCCCGGGCTGTCGCGGTCCGCGTGGGGTCAGCCGAGGGGCAGGTCCAGGTAGGACTCGGCGCCGGCGGCGGAGCCGATCTGCAGGGTACTGTAGGCGGGGTTGGCGTCGGAGTACAGCTGGTCCTTGCTGTTGACCACGAGCATGACCTTGTGGCCTGCGGGGATGTCGTAGGCAGCCGCCTGGAGGGCCCAGGTCGCGGTGACGGCCTTGCCCGGGCCGTCCGCGGTGAGGGTGTACGGCTCGTGGGTGATGATCCGCGCGGTGCCGTCGGGGGCGAGGTCGAACAGGTAGGCCACCAGGGTCGTGGTCTCCTCGGTGCCGGTGACCGTCAGCTGCACGCGGGGGATGCCCCGCACCCGGCGGGCGCCGGCCGGCGAGACCCAGGTGGCGAGGTAGCGGCGGTCGAACTTCCCGGTCGTGTAGGCCTTCGGGTTGCCCTTCCACTCCTCCTGACCGGTGGTCAGCAGGGCGTCCACGGCGGTGGCCTCGGTGAGGTTCCCGGTGGTGAAGGAGACCGTCCAGTCGGCCGCCGGGTTCGCGCCGAGGGTGCCGTCCTGGGCTCCGGACGGGGTGGCGCCCAGGAAGAGCTTCTCGGTGCCGGTGGTCACCTCGCCCCAGCTCTGCGCGTCCTCGCGCACGGCGGGGGTGAACATGACCTGGCTGCGGATCGTGGGCCAGGCGGGGACGTCGTTCCGGATGCCGAGGATGTGGTGGTCGAGCCAGGCGAAGGCCTCGTCCACGGGGAGGTTGGGGCCGGAGAACGGGATGGTCAGCCCGGCGCCCTCGGGTGCGGCGTGGTCGCCGATCCACAGGTTCAGGTGCTTGGGGACGGTGAGGTCGTTGAAGGTGTCGAGGACCTCGTTGACCGGGAAGAGCGTCTCGTGCCAGGTGTTGGAGAAGAAGGTCGGGACGTTGCGGGCGTTGGTCTCGGCCAGGTGGTTCTGCGGCGAGCGTTCCTCGGCCCAGGCGCGGACGAGGTCGAGGTTCACGCCCTTGCGGAAGTCCTCCAGGATCTGCCGGGTGGCCGGGTCGAACTTCCGCTCCTCCGGGCCGCCGGTGATGCTGGTCAGCGCGTTCACGGCGGCCAGGTGCCGGGTGTCGTTGCCCAGCAGCGCGGTGGCGAGGTTGCCCCAGGTGCTCAGCGCCACCACCGCGTCCACCCGGGCGGCGGGGTCGTGGGCCGCGACGAGCTGGCTGATCCCGGAGCCGTAGGACTCGCCCAGGAAAGCGACCTTGCTCGGGTTGAACACCTCCTGCGCGTAGTCGATCACCGTGGAGCCGTCCGCCCAGTCGTTCGGCCCGCCGACGTCGATCGTGCCCTTGGAGGTCCACGGGGCGTCGATGTAGGTGCCGCCGCCGACGTGGGTGGTCAGCCCGATGCCGCGCGGGGTGTAGGCGAGCACGTGGTAGCCGCGCTTGGCCAGCTGCAGGTAGGTGTACTCGAACAGCACCCAGCCGAACGGCGTCCACCCGGCCGGGACGATGACCACCGGGCGCGGCTCGTCGGTGTTGAGCCTGATGGAGTGCGCCGACAGCTTCACCCCGTCGTGCGCGGTGATCCACGGAAAGCCGATCGTGGCGATCTGCTGCACCTCGGCGACCAGCTGCTGCAGCTCCGTGGTGAGCACCTGCCGCTCGGTCGCGCCCTGCAGCGTGGCGATCAGCGCCTCGCCGACGTCCGCGGCCGCCGGGTCCACCGAGGGCCCCTGCGCCCAGATGCCGGAGCCCGCGATCTGCCTCAGCCTCTCCGCGGTGACCGGCGTGATGGTCGAGTCGCCCTGGGGGTCGCTCATGGTCTGCTTCCTCTCATGGATTTCGTGGCGAGCGGCGCTCGCGCGTCACATGATCAAGGAATCATGTACGTGTGCGCACCGATCCGCTGCGGTGTTCACCCGAAGTGATGAGACCCGGCCACCCACCCTGACGCCCCGCCACCCTCCGGCAGGGGCACGGCCTCCGGGCGCTACCGCTCGACGCCTGCTCCTGCGTCCGGGCCTGCGGCGTCGGCCGGGGCCTCGACGAGGTTCCGCTCGAGGCGTTCCAGGGTGCGCAGGGCGGCGGTGCACTCGTCGGCGGTCAGCCCCGCGGTCACGAGGTCCTCGAGCTGGCTCCAGCTCTGTTCGACCTCACGGCGCAGGGCGTGGCTGGCCGCGGTGGGTTCGATGAGCGATGCGCGCCTGTCGGTGGGCGACGGCCGGCGGCGGACGAATCCGGCCTGCTCCAGGCGCTGGACGGTGCGGGTCATGGTGGCGGCGTCGGAGTCGAGGAGCCGCACCAGGTCGGCCTGGCGCTGGGGGCCCAGCTCCCACAGGTGCATCATCACCAGCTCCTGGCCCGGGTGCAGACCGATGCGGCGCAGCAACTGGCCGGCGAACATGCGGTGCAGCCGGGCGAGGCGGAAGATCGCATGGCTGATCGGTCCTCCGGCGGCCGCGGCCGGTACCGGGACGCTCACCTCCTGGCCCGCCCCCTCGGGGTCCTTCCCGGCCTCCGGGGTGGACTTCGTCATCTCTTCCTCACTTTCCTGATCGGGCAGCCAACTCTATCGCGCGACTTCCGGCCTGCAGGGACGATCGGCCTTCGATTCCGAAGAATCACTGGCCATACCGCGTGACGCGCGTCACACAGTGGCCGGGGAAGGGCTCCGCGGTATTTACTTGTTCGAGCAGGTAACTGTTACGGTGGATGTGTCCGGGCCACCGCCCATCACTCGAAGGAAAAGACCATGACCACTGCTTTCGATCCGATCGTCCTGGGCGGCAAGCGCCTGGCCAGCCGCCTCGCGATGGCGCCGATGACCCGCAGCCGCGCCTACGGGCCCGGCGCGGAGCCGACCGAGCTGATGGCGACCTACTACGCGCAGCGCGCCGGCGCCGGCCTGATCGTCACCGAGGGCATCCAGCCCTCGCCGGTCGGCCAGGGCTACCCCGACACCCCGGGCCTGCACACCTCCGGCCAGGTGGCGGCGTGGCGGCGGGTGACCGATGCGGTGCACCGGGAGGGCGGCGTGATCTTCGCCCAGCTCATGCACACCGGCCGGATCGGCCACCCGAGCCTGCTGCCGGACGGCCTGGTGCCGGTCGCCCCGTCGGCGGTGGCGGCCGCGGGGCAGGTGTTCACGCACCAGGGGCCGCAGGACTTCGTGACCCCGAGGGAGCTGACCGAGGCGCAGATCCGCGCGACGATCGCCGACTTCGCCGCCGCGGCCCGCAACGCGATCGAGGCCGGGTTCGACGGGGTGGAGATCCACGGCGCCAACGGCTACCTGGTCCACCAGTTCCTCGCCCCCAACACCAACCGCCGCACCGACGCCTGGGGCGGCACGGTCGAGGGCCGGATCCGCTTCGCCGCCGAGGTGACCGCCGCCGTCGTCGAGGCGATCGGCGGCGACCGCACGGGTCTGCGGATCTCGCCCGGCAACCCGTACAACGACATCGCCGAGGACAACCCCGCCGAGGTGTACGAGGCGCTGCTGGAGCGGCTGGCCGGTCTCGGCCTGGCCTACCTGCATGTGATGGAGGGTCCGGACCGCGAGCTGACCGGACGGCTGCGCAAGGCGTGGCCCGGCGCCTTCGTCCTCAACCCGTTCACCCACCCCGCCGCCACCGGGCCCGAGGCGCTGGCCCTGGTCGAGGACGGCACCGCGGACATGGTCGCCTTCGGCGCGCTGTTCCTCGCCAACCCCGACCTGCCGGCCCGTCTCGCCGCCGGCGGCCCGTTCAACACCCCCGACCCGGCCACCTTCTACGGCGGCGACCACCGCGGCTACACCGACTACCCCGCCCTCACCGCCTGAGCGGCGCAGCCGGCCGGCCGCCTTCGCAGCCGCACCGTGGGTCACCGCGCGTGCGCCCCCCCTCCCCGCCCCCTCCTACCCGGGAGATCCCGATGTCCACTGCGATCACTTTCTCCGAGTACGGCACGCCCGAGGTGCTGCGGCCGTCCGAGGTCACCCCGCCGGAGCCGGGGCCGGGCCAGGTCCGGATCAAGGTCAGGGCCGCCTCGGTGAACCCGCTCGACATGAAGATCCGGTCCGGTCTGATGGCCGAGGTCGCCCCGGCCCGCTTCCCGGTGGTCCCCGGCCTGGACGCGGCCGGTGTCGTCGACGCGGCCGGCGAGGGAGCCGGTGCGGCCGTGGGCGACGAGGTCCTCGGCTCCACCGCGGGCGGCAGCTACGCCGAGTACGCCCTGCTGGAGCGTCCGGTGGCCAAGCCCGAGGCGCTGTCGTGGGAGGCCGCGGCCTCACTGGTCACGGTCGGCCGGACGGCGTTCCGGGTCCTCGGCCAGCTGGGCGTGCAGCCGGGGCAGACCCTGCTCGTCCACGGCGCCGCCGGCAGCGTCGGCGTCATCGCCGTGCAGCTGGCCGCCGCCCGCGGCATCACCGTCGTCGGCACGGTCGCCGAGCACGACATCGAGCGCGTCACCGCCCTCGGCGCCACCGCGGTCCGCTACGGCGACGGCTGGGTGGAGCGGGTGACCGCCGCCGCCCCCGGCGGCGTGGATCGCGTGTTCGACGCCTCCGGCGCCGGTGTGCTCGCCGACTCCGTCGCCCTGACCGGCGACCCGGGCAAGGTCATCACCATCGCCGACATGTCCGCCCGGCAGCACGGCGTGCGTTTCAGCGCCGGCACCACGGAGCAGGGCGAGGACGTGCTGCCGGAGCTGGTGCGCCTGGCCGCGGGCGGGCGGCTCACCGTTCCCGTCTGGCGCACCTACCCACTCGCCGAGGCCGCCCGGGCGCACGCCGACCTGGAGGCCCACCGCAACCGCGGCAAGGCCGTCCTGCTGCCCTGACCCCGGGGCACCGCCGCCTCGCGGCCGCCGGAAGCGGCGAGGCGGCGCCGGGGCCGCGGTCGGGCACTCCGGCCGGGGTGCCCGCCGGCCCCGTCGGCAGTCGGGGACGAGTTCCGCGCATCACGCCCGTACGGGGGCGGCCGGACCCTACGATGGCCACTGCGTGACCGTCGCGCGCCGCACAGGGGGGTCCCATGCCGCAGCTCGTCCAACTCGCCATGCCCGACGGCCAGGTGATCTGGGCGTCGGTGGAGGGGCCGGGCGGCCCGCGCGACACGGGGCTCGGCGACCGGCTCGCCGAGAAGGTCGAGGGCTTCCAGGAGGCCCTGCGGGCCGTGGCGGGGAACGTCCGCGACGCGATGGAGGCACGAACGGCACCCGGATGCGCACCGTCCTCGTCCCTGGGCAGCTCGACGGCTGGGAGCGGCTGCCTCCGGGGCAGGACCGGCCGTTCGGCCCGGGGGACGAGGTGGAGCTCGCACGCGGCGTGACGCTCGTCCGCTCCGGCCGGCTCCTCCCCGCCGAGCTGGCGGCGGCGCGACAGACGGACGAGGTGGTGCTGCCGGGGTCCTCCGAAGAGCACCCGCCGCTCTCCGCCGAATGATCGGGCGGCGCCTGCCGCCGGCGGCTACGGCGCGGGGCTCGGCCGGTCGGCGGGCGGGGCGGGTGGAACGGGAGGCGCCGGCGGCGTATAGGGCGGGTACAGCGGCGGGACGAACGGCCCGCCGCTGCCGGGGCCCGGCCGGGGCTCTCGCGTGGCGACCGCGACGGCCGCCACGGCGACGGCCACGCCGAGCGCCAGGAACGGCTGCAGCATGGTGAACATCGCGTCGAGCGGCAGGTCGAGAATGCCGTCCAACCGCCGGCTGGTCAGCTGCATGAAGAGCTGCTGGCCGGAGGCGGAGAGGGTCGTCACCAGGAGGAGCACCGCCGCGGCGGGTCGCACCCAGGACACTCCCCTGAACGCCAGGACGGCGAGCACCGACGTCGAGACCAGGGTGGCCGCGAGCGGCGTGAAGTAGCCGGCGACGGCCAGCGCGGGCAGGTCGGCGTGCTTGTCGGCCATCCCGATCAGGTAGCTGTAGCTGCCCTGGATGACGCTGATGACCACCGCGACCACGAAGAGCGCGAGGTACACCAGCAACAGCACCCCGATCGCGACCAGTCCGCCCCCCGGCCCCTTCCGCGCACCGTTCCCCGGCAGCGCGTCCCCGCCGTACGCCATGAGCCCCACCCCTCGTCGACGTTCCTGGCGAGAGAGTAGCGCCCGGGGGCGACGGTCCGGGGCGGATTTCGCCCTCGGGGCGCACGGGCGTTCGAGGCGCGGCACGCGCACGGTGCTCCCCGCCTCCGTCCGTGGAGGCGGGGAGCACCGTGCGGAAGCGGGGTCCGTCAGTCGGCGGCGGGGGTGCCGACCACGGCGGTCACGGCCAGTTGTTGCGCGCCCAGTGCAACAGGTTCGTCAGTGCGTTGCCGCCCGCGGCAACGTTCTGACGCGGTTCGCCGAAGTTGTCCTCACCTCCGGAGTGGGTGCCGACGACATAGGGTGCTCCGTCGAACCACGCGAACACCGGCGCACCGCTCTGGCCGCCCTCGGTGTCGGCCTGGTACTCGAGCTCCACGCCGGCACCGTCGTTGTCGTCGTCGATGATCGGGTAGTTCAGGTGCAGCCAGGGCCGGTTGCCGGAGTCCTTGTCCCACGGGTAGCCCGGCAGCGTCCAGACGTTCAGGTCCTCCCAGTCGCTGGTGTACGTCTTGAAGCCGAAGTAGCCGAGGTTGTTGCCGAGCGGGACGTCCAGGCGCATGACCGCCATGTCGTCGCCCTGGGAGTGGTTGCTGTATCCCTGAGCGTTGGTCACCCATGAGGCCGCCCAGGCGCCGTGGATCGATGCGCCGTCGTAGTAGGCCGGCACGAACAGCGCCTTCCAGTTCGACGAACCCCACGGCACCACGTGGCTGGCGGTCATGATCGTGCGGGAACCGAGGAGCGAGGCCGTACCCCACCAGCTCCAGTTCGGGCTGTTCGCGTCCGCCCAGACGAAGATCCGGCCGACGATGGAGAACGGGAAGGTGTTGGGGTAGTACGGCGACCGGTTGTCGACGTCGATCACCCATTCCGGACGCACCTGCGTCCCGTTGCGGCGCACCAACCGGGGTCGATCGAGGCCGGGTGCCAGCGACGGGGTTGCGGACAGGGCGGTCCAGTCCGGGATGTACGCCGCGCTGTCGTTCCCCACACCGTCGTCGGCCGCCCGCATGGCGGCGAGCTCGGACCCGATGGCCTCCGGGGTCACCGGTTCCACGGCCCCGACGACGACACCGAGGACGGTGTCGGGATCGTTGACGAAGTGGCGCCCGTCCTGGTCCGTGCCGAGTGCGTTGGCAGGGTCGTCGAGCTGGGCCGCGGACGGCAGCCGGCCGAAGACGAGATAGTTGCGCGGATGGTTCAGCTCTGCGGGCGGGTCGCCCTGCTGCGGGCGCGACAGCGTCATGATGTGGTGCAGCGAGTCGGGTCGGTCGTGCGGCATGTCTCTCCTTGGCACCGGACCCGGGGACATCGCCTGACACCGGGCGAAGTGAATTGCATCCTGACCGGATCGGGTGAGTGTCGGGTCCTGTGACGCGGTGAACGTCCTCGACGTCGTATGAAGCGTCAACAACCCTGCGGTGGATAACCTTTGTGCCACCCCTGAGAGTGCCGCCCGGACCGGTGGCCCGCATGTCATCGCCACCCAGTGGAGTGAGCGGTCGGGCGGACGGACTTCAGCGGGCGGCACAGGTACCACTCATCCGATCGACCCAATCACCCACGGCGGGCGGCCGGCACGGATGATCGTGTTGCAGGCGTCGCACATGCGTGGATCACTTGCGTCGTGGCCTTGTTCACGAGCCGTGCAGTCGCGTGATCACGGCTTCGGCGGCGCCACCCACTGGCTGAAAGAGCCGATCGGCATCCCATCGGCCGCCACGCTGCCCGAACCCCCCGAGCATCCGGCCCGGGTGCCTCCCGAACCGCTGTCGAGACGCCGCGCTGCGACGTGAACAGCGCCATGTGCAGAGAGCAACCCGAACGTCCCCCATTGGAGCATTTGGCATGATTGATCGTTCTACGGTGCGAGACTCAGCGGTAGCCGTCTGGTCGGAGTTCTGCGCCATCGCCCCCAGCCCGGAGCTGCGCGACAGGATGCTGCAGGAACTGGAAAGGGTCCGGGCCTCGTCGGACGTGGCGCAGGCGTTCCGACCCGGTGGCGCCCCCCGCCTGCCAGGCTTCGACGACGGCACCATCATCCCGCCCGAGGAGTACCTGCCGGGCACCCCGCACGAGACCATCCGCACCGCGGCCGCCGCCCGCACCCCGCTGACCGGCACGGTCCGGGTCGCCGTCGTCCTGGCGGACTTCCCCGACAAGCCGATGACCGCGGACAAGGAGCACTTCGAGAAGCTGTTCTTCTCCGTCGGCGAGCTTCCGAACGGCAGCGTCCGGGACTACTACCGCGAAGTGACGCACGGTCTGGTGGACATCGTCGGCGAGGTCATCGGCCCGGTCCGGCTGCCGCAGAAGCTCTCCTGGTACGCCAACAACAACTTCGGCATCGGCCGCCCGACGGGTGAGCCGCGCGCGCAGATCATGGCCCGGGACGCCGCCGTCAAGTCCGACCCGCTCATCAACTACGCGCCGTACGACAACGACGGCAACGGCTTCGTCGACGCCTACGTCGTCGTGCACGCCGGCGAGGCGGGCGAAGTCACCGGCAAGCCGGGAGACATCTGGTCGCACAAGTGGGTCCTGCCGAACGCGTACAACGCCGACGGCGCCCGGATCTACGGTTACCTCACGATTCCCGAGGACGCCAAGATCGGTGTCTGTGCCCACGAGCTGGGGCACCTGCTGTTCGGCTTCCCCGACCTGTA
Source organism: Kitasatospora sp. NPDC051914 (assembly GCF_040680995.1). Lineage (NCBI taxonomy): Bacteria > Bacillati > Actinomycetota > Actinomycetes > Kitasatosporales > Streptomycetaceae > Kitasatospora > Kitasatospora sp. NPDC051914. The sequence goes on along the minus strand of NZ_JBFAXX010000098.1, from coordinate 10,468 downwards.
CGACGTCGACGGATCGTCGGAAGGGGTCGGCAACTGGTGTCTGATGGGTGCCGGTTCGTGGGGCGGCGGCGGTGACGTCCCGACGCATCCGTCGGCCTGGTGCAAGATCCAGCAGGGCTGGGCCAAGCCCGTCAACGTCACGAGCGACGGGACGCTGTCCATCCCCGACGTCAAGAACAGCTTCGAGGTGCACCGGCTGTGGACGGACGGCCTGCCGGGGAACGAGTACTTCCTGGTGGAGAACCGCCAGCAGACCGGGTACGACCGCTCCCTGCCCGGCCACGGTCTGCAGATCTGGCACATCGACGAGAGCCAGCCGGACAACACGAACGAGAGCCACTACATGGTGGGCCTGGTCCAGGCGGACAACGAGCACGACCTGGAATGGGCGACCAACCGTGGTGACGAGGGCGACGTCTACCCCGGGAGCAGCGGCAACAGCTCGTTCAGCCCCTCGAGCAGGCCCAGCTCCCAGTCGTACGCCGGGGCCCCGACCGGTGTCTCCATCACGGACATCTCGGCGTCCGGCGCCACGATGACCGCCACGGTGTCGGTCTCGGTGGCGGGTGGCGTGCGCGCGCCCGTCGCCGCCGTGGCCAGGCGCGAGATGGAAGAGGCGCCCGGGCTGGTCAAGACGATCCACGACCTTCAGGAGCGGCTCGCCACCCTGGAGCAGGCCATGGCGCTCTGGGCCGGAGCCGATGCGGCCCTCGCGCAGAACCTGCGGTCCGAGCTCAGGGGCGCGGCGGGCGGCTCGCAGCCCCTGGTCATGGCGGGCAACGGGCACGGCACGCCCCGGTACGAGGGCCCGTCCCGGCGGTGAGCGCCGGCCATGGTGCAGGCAGCCGAGAACCGCACTGATCTGACCGCGCGGCTGGTCGGCGCAGGGCCCCATCCGCGGCTCGCGGGCTGGGACCGGGCAGAGGTGGACGTGCTCGACGCCGAGCCGGTGGCCGGCTACGCCGACCTGCTGTCGGGGAACGCCGGGCAGCGCATGCTGCTCGCCGTGCCCAGCGGGCTCCTGGCGGACGCGGCGCCCGGGTCCACCATCCGTGCGAGGGCCAGACTGGCCGCCTCGGGCGAGGCGATGGCCGAGAAGAGGCCCGCTCCGGGCACCTTCGCCGTCGAACCGCCGGGGTGAGCGGGATGCACGAAGGAGGGGGCCGGCCGTTGGCCGGCCCCCTCACTCCTGCGGCGTCGCCGGGCCGGGTCAGGTCGCCGCGGGCTGCTCGACCACGATCTCGCGCTTGAGGATCTTGCCGGTGGCGCCCTTGGGGAGCTGGTCGGTGAAGGTGACGATCCGGGGGTACTTGTAGGCCGCCACCCGCTGCCTGACGTGCTCGCGGATCAGGTCGGCCGTGGCCCGTGCGCCCTCCCGGAGGACGATCACGGCGGCGACCTCCTCCCCGTGGTGCTCGTGCGGGACGCCGACGACCGCGGCCTCGGCCACCGCCGGGTGCTCGTACAGCACCTCCTCGATCTCCCTCGGGTAGACGTTGTACCCGCCGCGGATGATCAGGTCCTTCTTGCGGTCGACGATGAAGTAGTAGCCGTCCTCGTCGACCCGGGCCAGGTCGCCGCTGTGGAACCAGCCGTCCTGGAAGGCCTCCGCGGTCGCCTCCGGACGGTTCCAGTACCCCTTCATCACGTTCTCGCCGCGGATCGCGATCTCGCCGACCTCACCGGGTCCGACCGGGGTGCGGTCGGCCGCCACCAGCCTGAGTTCCACACCGCGGACCGGGAGGCCGATCGAGCCGGGCCGGCGCGGCCGGTCGGGGTGGTTGAACGAGGCCACCGGGGCCGTCTCGGAGAGTCCGTACCCCTCGAGCACGACGGTGCCGAACGAGCGCTCGAAGGTGTGGAGCACTTCGACGGGCAGCGCGGCGCCGCCCGACACGGCCAGCCGCACCTGCGGGAGGTCCCGGCCCTCCGGGGCGCCGGTGTTGAGCAGCGCGGTGTACATGGTGGGCACGCCCAGGAACACGGTGACCCCGTCCCGCCGGAGGATCTCCAGGGCCTGCTGCGGATCGAAGCGCGGCAGGAGGGTCAGGGCGGCGCCGGCCGCGACGGCGGCGTTCATCGCACAGGTCTGCCCGAAGGCGTGGAACAGTGGCAGGCCGCCGAACAGGACGTCGTCCGGGCCGAGCCTGAAAAGCGTCTCGACGCAGGTCACGGCGTTGCTCAGCAGGTTGTGGTGGGTGAGCTCGGCGCCCTTCGGCGTCCCGGTGGTGCCCGAGGTGTAGAGGATCACCGCGGTGTCGTCGGCGGCCCGCTCGGCGACCCCGTGCAGTGGCGGGATGCTGCCGAGCAGTGCGTCGAAGGCCGAGGCCTCGACGACCAGGCTGCCGACCCCGGCCTCCGCGGCGGCCTCGGCGACCTCGTACGCGAACGGCGGGGCCGTCAGGACGGTGCGGGCCCCGGAGTCCCGCAGGACGAAGGCCATCTCACGGGCCTTCAGCAGCGGGTTCATGGGCACCGCGACGGCGCCGACGCGCAGCACGGCGTAGTACGCGACGGGGAAGAGCGCGACGTTGGGCAGCACCAGGGCCACCCGGTCGCCCGGCCGGACGCCGTCGGCGTGCAGCAGCCCGGCCAGCCGGGCGCTGGCGTCCTCCAGCCGGGCGTAGGTCAGGACGGTCCCGTCCTGCCGGACGGCGGTCCGTTCCCCGTGCGCCCGGGCCGAGGACACCAGGAGCGAGGCGAGGTTGGTCATGGCGTGGTCTCCTTCGGGCCGAGCCGGTGGCGGCTGCGGTACGGGAGGCGGACCGTGCGGTCCGCCGGGTGCGGCGGGGTGATCACGTCGCGGGGCGGGACGCCGCCGCGACCGGTGTCGGTGTCGGCCCGGTACGGGTCCGTCCACAGGGCGGGCGGCAGCGGTCGGCCCTGCCGCAGGGCCAGCCAGAGCCGCAGCAGGTGGCGGCGGTGTCCCGGGCCGTCCCGGTAGGCGGAGCGGGAGTGCAGGACGGCGAGGTTGTTGACCAGCAGCAGGTCGCCGGGCTCCAGGTCGAGGTCGAGCCGGGAGGCCGGGGAGGAGGCCGACTCGTCGATCAGGTCGAACAGTTCGGTGTCCTCCGGCCCCTGCCGCGGGGCGTCCGGGAAGCGCTGCGCGGACTCCAGGTGGCACCGGTTGTAGCGCAGGCTGAGCCTGCCCGCGTGCCAGCAGGCGAGGGGCACGGTGTCGTACGGGCGCTCGTCCGGCCCGTGCTCCTCCCTGCGGTCCACCGCGTACCGGCGGTAGAGGCGGGCCGCCAGGTCGGGACGGCGCGCCAGGACGGCGTTGTGGACGGCGGCGGAGCTCGCCAGGCCGATCCGTCCGCCCTCCGCGGCCGGCCGCAGGCACAGCAGTGCGAGGAGGTCCGAGCCGTCCGTGTGGAACCCCAGCCCGGCACTGGTCTGGTAGCCGCGCGTCGACGGATCGGCCATGGTCCGGCCGCTGTCGCGGACGTGGCCGAGCAGGTGCCCGGCGGCGTTCTGGGAGACCGGTGTGCCGAGGTGCCGGCCGATCCCCCAGAGGGCCCGGCCCGCCGCGGCCGCGCCGTACCGGTCGACCGGCAGGCCCTTCACCAGGACGAAGCCCCGGCCGTTCTCCAACTCCTCGGCGATGCGCTCCAGTCCGGCGGCTAGGGTCGGCAGCGGGAAGTCCGCGGCCGTCGACCTCAGCAGGGTTACACCGCGGCTGCGCGCGGTGTGCAGCGCAGCGTCCAGCTCGGCGAGGTGCGCCGGCGACAGCCGGACGGTCCACTCGTCGCGGCCCGTCAGGTCGGGGCCGTGCCAGGCGGCCGGCCCGGTCAGGGGCTCCTGCAGCATTCCGTGGACTCCTTCCGTGTCGTCCGCCGCGCCGCTCCCCGCACGCGGTCGTGCCGGGCGGAGAGGGATGCGAGCGGTCCGTGGCGGCCGGCCGCCGCTCGGGGCCGGCCCGCCGACCCGCTCGGCGGTGGTGCAACGGTAGGGGCCCGCCCGGCACACCGCTTGACTTCACGTGACACTTGGCTTACCACTTGGGGACATTCTCCGAGTGGAGCTGATCCCATGAGGCCACTGGTCCGCACCGCGGCGCTGAGCGGCTACGTCGAGCTGAGCCGGTCGCTCGGCCTCGACCCGCAGCCGCTGATGAAGCACGTCGGCCTGGATGCCGCCGGCCTCGCCGTCCAGGACCGGTGGATCTCCGGCGCGGCCGTGGTCCACCTGCTCGAGCTCTCGGCCGCCACCGCCCGGCACGAGGACTTCGGCCTGCGGATGTCCGAGTTCCGCCGGTTCTCCAGCCTCGGTCCGATCAGCCTCGTCCTCCGGGAGGAGCCCGACGTCCGCAGCGCGCTCGGGATCATGCTCCGGCACGAGCACATGTACAACGAGGTGCTGCACACCCGGCTCTCCGAGCGCGACGGCCTGGCGACCATCAAGGTCGGGCTGGACCTCGGCGAACCCATGGAGCACCGCCAGGCGACCGAACTGGCCGTGGGGGCCTTCCACCGCGTCCTGCTGGGCTTCCTCGGCTCCCACTGGCGCCCGCTGTCCGTCTGCTTCACCCATCCCGCCCCGGCGGACACCGGCACCCACCGGCGGATCTTCGGTTCCACGGTGAAATTCGGCCGGGAGTTCGACGGCATCGTCTTCTACGCCGCCGACCTCGACTCGCCCAACGCGATGTCCGACCCGCAGCTGCGGACGTACGCCCGGCAGTACTTCGAGGCCATCGCCGTCCCCAGGGACACCACCGTGCCGGACCGGGTGCGCGAGCTGATCGAGGTGCTGCTGCCGACCGGGCGCTGCTCGATCGAGCAGGTCGCCCGCAGCCTGGGCGTCGACCGGCGCACGGTGCACCGCCATCTCGCACAGTCGGGCGAGACGTTCTCCTCGCTCCTCAACGCGACGCGGGTGCAGCTCGCCGAGCAGTTCGTGTCCAACCGGCGGCGGTCGCTCACCGAGATCGCCGACCTGCTGGGATTCTCGGCACCCAGCGCGTTCTCCCGCTGGTTCCGCGAGCAGTTCGGCTGCACCGCCCGGGAGTGGCGGGAGCGCCGGGGGCAGACCGCGGAACACTGAGCCGCGCCGGCTTCCGGGCCGCGTGTCCCCAAATGGAAAGTCCGCTGTCACCGACGGTCAAGCGCCGCCGCTCGACGAGCCCTACCTTTGCTGCACCGCGAGAGACGGCCGGCCCCGCGACGACGGGCCGGGCGGGGCCCACCCTCAGCCTCCGCCCCGCCGACCGGGAGCACCACGCGTCCGCGCCCCGTCCATCGGGCCGGACCCGCACCGCAGCGCCGGCGCTGCAGCGGCTCGCACCACGGCGCCCCGTACCGCGGCGCCCCGCGCCCCACCGGCGCCCACCCATCCGACGAAGGAGACGGACCGTGCACTTCCTCGACGACTCCCTGCTGCCCGAGAACCAGGAGAAGCTGGTCATCCAGGCCGCGCCCTACGGGCCCGAGTGGCTGCCCGGCGACGCCCCCGACCTCCCCCTCACCATGGACGAGCACGTACAGGCCGCCGTCGACTGCTACAACGCCGGTGCCGCCGTCCTGCACATCCACGTGCGGGAGCTGGACGGCAAGGGCTCCAAGCGGCTGTCGATGTTCAACGAGTTGGTCGGCCGGCTGCGCCAGGCGGTGCCGGACATGGTGCTGCAGATCGGCGGCTCGATCTCCTTCGCCCCCGAGGGCGAGGGCTCGGACGCCCAGTGGCTGTCCTACGACACCCGCCACATGCTGGCGGAGCTGGACCCCAAGCCGGACCAGGTCACCATCGCGATCAACACCAGCCAGATGAACATCGTCGAGATCATGACGGCGGACGACCTGGAAGGCACCTCGATCGCGAAGCCCGAGTACTACCGCGCGTACCGCGACATGTACCTGGAGGCCGGCCCGGAGTTCTACCTGGAGCACCTGGAGCGGCTGCGGGACAAGGGCATCCAGCCGCACTTCCAGCTCGCCACCATCGCCCAGCTGGAGACCGTCGAGCGGCTCATCCGCTCCGGCGTGTACACCGGCCCGCTGGTGCTCAACTACGTCGCCATCGGCGGCGGTTTCGCCGGCCGCCACCCCGCCGACCTGATCGAGTTCGTCCGCCGCACGCCGGACGGCGCGGTGCTCACCATCGAGAGCTCGATGCGCGCCGTCGCCCCGATGAACGCCATCGGCATCGCCCTCGGCTGCCACGTGCGCGTCGGCAACGAGGACAACCTGTGGGGCCGCAAGGGCGAGCGGATGACCTCGGTGCAGCAGGTCGAGCAGATGGTCAAGATCTCCGAGACGCTCGGCCGCGACATCGCGACCGGCGCCGAGGCGAAGGAGATCTACCACATCGGCGAGTACTACACGGACGCCGAGGAGACCCTGGCCCGGCTCGGCATGGTGCCGAACCGCCGTCCCGGCCGGCGCGGCTTCATGCTCCGCGACGTCAAGTACTGACCCCGCCCGCCCCGAGACACAGCAACGGAGCACCCCCATGGCCCACGCCATCCGCTTCCACGAGACCGGCGGCCCCGACGTCCTGCGCTGGGAGGAGGTCGAGGTCGGGGCCCCGGGCCCGGGCGAGGTCCGGATCCGCCACGCGGCCGTCGGACTCAACTTCGCCGACACCTACTTCCGGACCGGGCTCTACCCCGCCCCGCTGCCCGCCGGACTCGGCGTGGAAGCAGCCGGCACGGTGGAGGCCGTCGGCCCCGGCGTGACCGGCTTCGCCGAGGGCGACCGCGTCACCTACACCGGCAGCCCGCTCGGCGCCTACAGCACCGAACGGGTCATGCCCACCGACTCGTTGATCAAGCTGCCCGACGCGATCGACTTCGAGACGGCCGCCGCCATGACCATGCGCGGCCTCACCTCCGCCTACCTGCTGCGCCGGATCCACCCGCTGAAGGCCGGCGACACGGTGCTGCTGCACGCGGCGGCGGGCGGCGTAGGCCTGATCGTCTGCCAGTGGGCGAAGCTCCTCGGCCTCACCGTGATCGGCACGGTCTCCAGCGCCGCGAAGGCCGAACTCGCCCGCGCCCACGGCTGCGACCACATCGTGTACTACCGCGAGGAGAACGTCGCCGAGCGGGTGCGGGAACTGACCGGCGGCGCCGGCGTGCCGGTCGTCTTCGACAGCGTCGGCAAGACCACCTTCGCCGGTTCGCTCGGCTCGCTGGCGCGGCGCGGCCTGCTGGTGTGCTTCGGCACCGCCTCCGGTCCCGTCCCGCCGATCGACGCCATGCAACTCGCGCTCCACGGCTCGGCGTTCGTGACCAGGCCGGCGCTCGCCGACTACATCGCCGACCCGGCGGAACGCGCCGAGCTCGCGGGCGAGCTCTTCGGCCACGTCGCCGCCGGCCGCATCAGGATCGAGATCAACCAGCGCTACTCGCTCAAGGACGCCGCACAGGCGCACCGCGACCTGGAAGGCGGCAGGACCACCGGATCCTCCGTCTTCGTCCTCTGACCCGCGCCCGGCGCGGACCCCCACAGCCTCCCCCGGAGGAACCACATGAACCAGACCGCCCTCCCCGGTGCGGCCGCGCCGGCCCTGGTGCGTCCGTCCGTCCGCCGCTCGATCAAGGTCGAGCCGCTGACCTGCACCATCGGCGCCGAGCTGTCCGGGGTGAACCTCGGCGACGCCTCGCGCGACGCCGACCTGTTCGCCGAGATCAGGGAACTCCTGCTCCAGTACAAGGTCCTGTTCCTGCGGGACCAGGACATCACCCGGGCCGAGCACGTCGCCTTCGCACGGCGGTTCGGCCCGCTGGAGGACCACCCGGTGGCCGGCAGCGACCCCGACCACCCCGGGCTGGTGCGCATCTACAAGGAGCTCGACAGCCCGCCCGAGCACTACGAGAACGCCCTGCACACCGACGGCACGTGGCGGGAGACCCCGGCCATGGGCGCGGTCCTGCGCTGCATCGAATCACCACCGGTCGGCGGCGACACGCTCTGGGTCAACATGGTCGAGGCCCACCGCCGGCTGCCGGACCACATCAAGGCGCAGATCGAGGGCCTGCGGGCACGGCACAGCATCGAGGCGACCTTCGGCGCGGTGATGCCGACCGAGGCGCGCCACCGGCTGAAGGCCCAGTACCCGGACGCCGAGCACCCGGTGGTGCGCACCCACCCCGAGACCGGCGAGAAGATCCTCTTCGTCAACGGCTTCACCACGCACTTCGTCAACTACCACACCCCGGAGAACGTCCGCTTCGGCCTGGACTACGCCCCCGGCGCCGCCAACCTGCTGACCTACCTGATCAGCCAGGCGGCGATCCCCGAGTACCAGGTGCGCTGGCGCTGGCAGCCCAACAGCGTCGCGATCTGGGACAACCGCTCCACCCAGCACTACGCCGTGCAGGACTACTGGCCCGCCGTCCGCCGGATGGAGCGCGCCGGAATCGTCGGAGACAGACCCTTCTGAGCCCGTCCCAGCAACAGGTGAGGTGGTAACAATGGCGTTTCACACCAATGCGGAGCCGGCGGCGGCTCCGGCCGCCCAGGTCCCGGCGCCGGCCGTGTCCCGGCGCTATGCCTGGATGGTCTTCGCGCTGAGTTTCGGACTGCTCCTCTCGGACTACATGTCGCGGCAGGTGCTGAATGCGGTCTTCCCGCTGCTGAAGGCCGAATGGCTCCTGACGGACGCGCAGTTGGGATCGCTCAGCGGCATCGTCGCACTGGCGGTCGGCGTGCTGGCCTTCCCGATGTCCCTGCTCGCGGACCGCTGGGGCCGGGTACGGAGCCTGGTGGTCGCCGCGACCATGTGGAGCGTGGCGACCCTCGGCTGCGCGGTGGCGGCCAACTACGGCCAGATGTTCGTCGGCCGCCTCTTCGTCGGCATCGGCGAGGCCGCCTACGGCAGTGTCGGCATCGCCGTGGTCCTCAGCGTCTTCCCGATCGGCATGCGGGCCACCCTCTCGGGTGCGTTCATCGCCGGCGGCGCGTTCGGCTCGGTCCTCGGGGTCGCGATCGGCGGCTTCGTCGGCCAACACCTGGGCTGGCGCTGGGCGTTCGGCACCATGGGGCTCTTCGGGCTGGTCCTGGCCGCGGTCTTCGCGCTCGTGGTCACCGAGAAGCGGCTCCACCCCGGGCCGCGCCCCGGCCGGGCGGAGCGGGCGGCGGCGGCACCGCTGCGCGCCCTCCTGCCGAAGCTGTTCAACTCGGTCTCGGTGGTCAGCGCTTACGTCGGCAGCGGGCTCCAGCTGTTCGTACCGGGAGCGCTGATCGCCTGGCTGCCCAGCTTCTTCAACCGCTACTACGAGATGCCCACGGCCGAGGCCGGCGGCACGGCAGGGATCTACGCCCTGCTCATCGGCATCGGCATGATCGGCGGCGGCATGGCGTCCGACCGGATCAGCCGGTCGGACGCGGCCCGCAAGTGGCTGGTCGCCGTCGCCTGCAGCCTGGGCTCGCTGGTCCTCCTGACGGCCGCGTTCCGGCTGCCGACGGGGGCGCCCCAGCTCGTCCTGCTCGGCGCCGGCGCCCTGCTCTCCGGCGCGACGGCCGGCCCGGCGGCCGCCATGGTCGCCAATCTGACCCCGAACGCGATCCCGGCGACCGCCTTCGGCACGCTCACCCTGGCCAACAGCCTGCTCGGCCTGGCCCCCGGGGCTGCGATCACCGGCGTGATCGCCGACCGCACGGGTCTGCTCGGCGCGCTGCAGTCGGTCCCGCTGGTCGCGCTCCTGGCCTCGGCCTGCTTCCTGATCGGCCGCAGCCGCTACCCCGCCGACCTGCGCCGCCTGAGCGGCCTCGCCCCGGCCACCCACGAAGCGGAGGCACCCGCATGAGATCCACCCTCCCTCCCCCGGTCGTGATCGTCCCCGGGCTGCGCCACCACGTCCCCGACCACTGGCAGACGATCCTCGCCGACGGCCTCGCCGCCGCCGGCCGGGACGTCCGCACCGTACCGCCGCTGACCGGCGACGACGATCAGATCGACTGCGAGGCCCGGGTCGCCGCCCTGGAGGAGACGGTGTCCCGGGCGCCGGGACCGCCGATCCTGGTCGCCCACAGCGCCGGAGTGATGACCACCGTCCACTGGGCGCTGCGGACCCGCCTCCCGGTCCACGGCGCGCTGCTGGCCACGCCGCCGGACTTCGACACCCCGCTGCCGGAGGGCTACCCCACCCCGGAGGCGCTCCGGCAGAAGGGCTGGGCCCCGACACCGCGGACCGCCCTGCCGTTCCCCAGCATCGTCGCGATGAGCGACAACGACCCGCTCGCCGACCCGAAGAGGGTCTCCGAGATGGCCGCCGCCTGGGGCAGCAGCCTGATCGGGCTCGGCCCGGTCGGACACCTCAACCCTGGTGCCGGCTACGGGCCTTGGCCGCAGGCGGAGGAGCTGGTCCGCGAACTCGAGTTCGGCTGACGACACGAACGCCCCAGGGCGTGTCCGCCGATTCCCGCCCGGCGCGGGCGACGGCGGGCACCCCCCCCCGGTTTACGCCCGCCCCCGAGGGAGGGGCCCAGGTAACCCCATAAACACCCGCGGTGGTGCCCGCGCCCCG
>NZ_JBFAXX010000097.1:0-20471 GCF_040680995.1 Kitasatospora sp. NPDC051914 | reverse complement strand
GCCCTGTCTTCATGCGCGGCAAGCAACAAGATCACCCGACCGAGCTGTCCAGTCGAACCCACGTCCACCAAAATCGGTACGACAACGGCTTCTCAATCGGGATGCCGTACCCGATGTGTGCGGTTGCCGCATTGGGGCTGACGCAAAACCGAACAGTAGTCATACAATCTATATTTTTGGCATGTCAATGGGGCGTACACGCCTCTTCTGGCCATGGTGTTGCAGACGGCCCGATCTGCGCCCACGGCGCGCCAGGTTCACTCCATCGCGATTTGCGCGCCCCCTTCTCCGTAGCAGACCGTGAGGATATCTTTCACATGAGGTGCCTGGTTGCAAGCCTCGGAGATCAGTATTCCAATATCACTCGACAGCGCCTCGACAGAGCACGCCATCCCTATTTCCGGCGACGTCCTGCGGCATCGACGCATTTCCACCCCTTCAGCGTTCGCCGATCGGCGAACTCCGGCGTGGTTGCCTCGGCGGCCCTCCGGCCACCCACGCGGCGGACCTTCACGGCCGAACAACTGCTCACCTGGCCCTCGACCCGCCGACGCCTTTCCCATGGACCCGATCCGGAACATCGCACCCCTTGACCTCGGCACCGATGGCGCCAGATCCGACTGATAGTCAGACAAGAGAAAGGAACACGAAAATGATTCTCTCCCGACAGGGCAACTGGGCCGTCAAGGCGGCGGCAAGCCTCACCCTCGGCGTCCTCCCGCTCGCTGCGTGGCCCGCCCCGGCCGCCGCAGACTCCCACTCCGTGAGCCTGACGGTCGGACCGGTGCCCGTCCCGCAAGTCTCCGTCTCGGCGTGCGTCGATGCGTCGTGCGTCTCGACTCCGGCGCTCACCAGCGTGAAGCTCACCACCACCGCGACGGTGACGAGCGGCCCGCTCCCCGCCGTCGTCCTCACCCCGGCCGCCTGCCCGAACGGCGGCCAGGGAGTCGCGGTCCAGGTGACCAGCCTTCAGCCCGTGACCGTCACCGTCAGCGGGACCGTCTCCGGTACGACCACCAGCGGCCCGGTCGGCATCCCCCTCGGGCCCGTCACCGAGACCATTCTCCCGGGCACCCCGGGTGTACTCGTGTCCGCCTGTACGGACTGACACGCTCCGCACCGGGACGTCGGACGACCCGTGAGCAAGGCAGCAGGCGGCCTGCTCGGCAACGTGAAGCCGAGCTGGCCGCCTTCTGCCGCTTGCGTTCCGGCGACCTGATCGGCCACCTCGAGAAGGACCACCCCGGGGCCGGTCAGGAATCGTCCAAGCCGTTGGAGAAGCGGGGCTGATCGGACGTCGGGCGAGCCCACCCGGGTTCGCCCCTCCGCGATTGCACTACCCCACTCCTCCTCGAATGGGCTCCGGACACACCGCCGGGCACCGCCCGGCCGACCTGGAGCTGACTGCCAAAGGTGTTTGGAGTGGGCCTTGGTCGGGGCGACCAGGTGCACGGTCGGCGCGTGGGATCGGGGCGGGGTGTGGTGTTCGGTTCGTTTGAGCGCCCAGTTGGACATCTTGCGTTTGATCACGCGGGGGTTGGAGCGCAACCGCCTTGCAGGCAGGAGTCGTTCGGTGATCTCACGCATGCTCCGGGTAGTGGCCCGGGCGAGTCAGGAGGGGGAAAAGCGCCGCCTGCCCGGTGACATGACGACGGACTACCGGCCCGAGCGGGCCGCGGGGAGAGCCGGGGCTGGGATCCGGCGCGGGCAGCCACGACATGAACGCACAGCAAGCAGGCAGTACCCTCCGCAAGCGGAGTCACGACGAGTGCAACCACGTGGACGACAGGGGTGGGCGACTCAGTCGTGCATATAGCGGTCTTCGTCTCCATGGTCCTGTAGCACCAACAGGTCACACTTGCGGCTCCTCGTCGGGTGGAGCTTTGCGTGCAGCACGCGGTCCTCCCACCACGGATCGTCTGGAGTGGAGACCAGCGCGGCCACCAGCTCGCGCTTGGTCGAGACCGGCAGCATCAGCGGGCCCAAGTCCTTTGCGGCGCGGGCCTGTACGCACTCGGGGCACTCCAGCCGGTCCGGCCGGGCCTTCTCCCGCAGCTCCAGCTTCGAGCCCGGCACGTCCAGCACGGGCGTAGCGCGGCGTGGGCCGTGCGGGCGGCCTCCAGCTGTTCTTCGGCCTCCCGTTCCAGGCGCTCTTCGCGGTCCTGGTGGCAGGGCCAGCAGCGGCCGCCGGGGCGGCGGGTCCACTCGACCTGTCCCAACGACCGGAGCGCAGCGACCGTGCTGGCAATGCCACGGCATCCCGCTACGCTCTGGGGGCAGGAATACCCTCCGCTGAAGGGCTTTCCACTGGTGGGGGTGGTTCCGCGGACGCAGAACCGGCAGCGTTGACGGCAACTGTCATGGTCTGCGCGTGTTCACGCTTTATGCCCAACTTGTCACTTCCCCACATCACCGCGGGACCGATGAGGGCGGTCAGCGCGGCAGGAGCGACCGCGGAGGCTGGCAGGCCGGCGATGATCGCGGTACCCATGACAGCCGCCGCTGCCACGCTGCCACCGAGCACGACCCAGCGGTCGTACCGGTCCCCGCGCGGGGCGACCAGCTCGGTCCGTTCCGTGGGCAGGTCCGCCTCTTCCAGCAGGCCCATCCACCGCCCCTGCACCGAACGATCGAGCAGCGTGGCGAGAAGGCGGGCGAGACGGGGCACAGCGTCGGGACCGTCCCGCAGAACGTTCGACATCTCGGTCTCCACGGCCAGCTGCACCCGGGCGATGTGCGGCTGGAGCGCGGCGCGCCGCCGCTCGCGGTCCACACCGTACGCCGCGAACCACCCCAGCTGGTTGGTGTAGCGGGTGACCCGCTGGTCGAGTTCCAGCAGTGTGAGGCCGCCGGACGCGGCCGCCGAGCAGTTGCGCAGGAGCCGGGCGAGGTGGAAGGCCGAGGTGACCGGAAGGCTCACTCCGAGCCTGCGCCGGTAGAGGCTGCGCGACCGGTAGAACCACAGCACGGCCGCGCTGCCCAGACCGGCCGACAGGGAGAAGAACCCCAGCGTGTGCTCCCGGGCGAACTGCGGATTGTCCGAACTGCTCGGGTGGACGGTGAGGACGAGGCCGCCCAGGGCCAGCGCTCCAGACACCGCCGCGGGGAGGATGACGCAGATCGCGGCCCACGTTTCCATGCCCCAGGACCGTCGGACTCCCCTGCACCAGTGCTCTTTCAGCTTCGCGGGCGGCGAGTGCACCGGACCGTAGCCGGCGACCTCTGCCGGAGTCGGGACGACCCGGGCCGGGACGCGTCCGGCGATCCACGGCGGCACCCACCATCCCTTCCAGACGTCTGGGAGATCGAGTACCGCCATGACCGGGCCATGGAGCACCCCCGCCACGAACGGCGGAACAACGCGAAAACGACCGACTCGAACCACTGCATACCCGACAGCTACCACACCAGCCAGCAGCAACCTGACCAGTCGTCACAGATAAGCGGTGGTCCCCACCGTTCCTCCGCAACGCGCACGATCCGGTACAGGCCGTTGCCGTAGTGCATCGGGCGGCCCAGGTCCCGGTCCACGGGCGCGAGCCGGCTGCTGTACAGGGCCAGCTCCAACCGATCGGAGGCGGCGGGGTCGGGGCGGGTTCAGCCGGTGACGGTCTCGGCGTGCCGGGTGAGGGCGTCCAGGAGCGCGGCCTGGTGGTCGGTCAGCTTCCCGTCGGTGCGGGCCTTGTCCTGCTTGCGCAGCCACGTCCCGGGCCGGAAGGCCGGGTCGTCGCCGAGGCCGGTGCGGTTCGCGGGGCCGTCCAGGGTGCCGCCGGCGGCGAGGTAGGCGAGCAGGCGCCGGTACGACCTGTTCCAGTCCGGCTCCAGGCGCCACAGCTCGTCCAGCGCGTCGAGCTTGGCGACCTGGTCCTTGGTGAGGCCCGCGGCCTTGCGCTGGCGGCGCATCCACGCGCCGACTGCGTAGTCGTCGAGCTTGGCGGTCGCCGGGATCGCGAGGTGGCCGTGCTGGTGGTGGAAGGCGGCTGCGTAGGCGTAGCCGCGTTCCCAGGCGCCTGCGTTCTTCGACCAGATCATGCCGAGCGTGTCCAGCTCGCTGACGCGGGCGGCATCGAGCAGGCCTTGGCCGTTCAGGTGGCGTTGGCGGGTGAGCCAGGAGATCAGCTCGGCGTGCTTCGTCTTGTCGGTGGGGTCGAGGTGGCCGTGCTCGATGTGGAACCTGGCGGCGACGGCGTGCATGCGCTGCCACTCGACCGCGCGCGGGTTGAACGCGCGCAGCTTCACCGTCTGGAGGATCTGCGCCGCGTGGTGGCGGGCGTTGATCTTCAGCCACTCGATCGGCGACTCCACCGGGGTCGGCTGCTGCTCGCCCTCCCCGGCCTCGGTCTCGCCCTCGGCCGGCTTGGCCGCAGTGGTGTGTGCGGTGCCCTGGGAGCGGTGGGCGCGCAGTTCGGTGATCCGGCCGACCACTCGGGCATCGTGCGCCGCCAGCGCCCGCAGCACGCGCCAGATGGTGCGGAAGCTGGAGGCCTCGATCTCGGTGTCGGCCTCCGCCTTCACGGCCTCGCCGGCGTCGTGGACCTCGGACGGGTCGGCGGCCGCGGTGTCGTCGCCGACCTCCGGTGTGGGGAGGTAGACCGGGATGATGACCCACGAGACTTTGCCCTGCCGGTAGGACTGGCGCAGCGCGCGGCCGACGGCCTGGACGATGTCGATGACCGAGGACTTCGGGTCCGCGAAGCAGATTGCATCGACGGCCCTCACGTCGATGCCTTCCGAGAGCAGGCGGGCGTTGGCGAGGATGCCGCACTCCTCGCCGTCCTCGCCGGTGTGGGCCTTGAACTCGGCGAACGCGGCCCGGCGGTCCTTGAGACGGTCGGTGCCGGCCACCGCCTTCGCCCAGATCCGCTCCGGCCGCTCCGCGTCGGGCAGCAGCTGGGAGGCGTCCAGCAGGCTGCCGGCGAACTCCCGCGCCGCGGACACCCGGGAGTGGAAGGTGATCACGCGGCGCAGGCCGAGGTCGGCGATCGCGCGCAGCACCGCAATCTGCAGGGCCAGGCGCAGCAGTTCCTCGTTGCTGCGTTGGGAGCGCAGGTCTGCGACGGCGGGAAGGTTGAGCAGTTCGCGCAGGTCCTCGTCGGTGACGACGGGGACCAGGACGCGGTAGTCGGCGAGGTAGCCGTGCTCGATGCCCTGACCGAGCGTCCAGGTGAAACAGGTCTTGCCGTAGATCTCCTCCGAGTCCATGGAGCAGAGCGCGGGCAGCTTCTCCGCGCCCTCGCTGTCGGCGTCCGCAAGGTCGGCCAGGCCGTCCTTCGCCCGCCGGTCGTCGGCAATCCTGGGCGTGGCGGTGAAGTACAGCCGACGCTTCGCCGGGACCTGGGCATCGCCGTGGACCGCGGCCCACGCCTTCCCTTCCGCGCCGGCGGTGCGGTGCGCCTCGTCGATCACCACCAGGTCCCAGGCCGGCAGGCCGAAGTCGCGGTGGGCCTGGACGATCCGCTCCAGGCTCGCGTAGGTGGCGTACACGGTGACCGGCTCGCCCACCTTCTCGGTGGCGACCAGGTCCGCGATCCGCGCGGCCTGCGTAGACACCTGGGCGTGAACACGGCCGCCGGCCTCCGCGCTCTCCAACGCCTCCTCCCGCGAACACGCCGCCACCGCCAGACCCCGACGCCCGCCCCCCAGCGACCACGCCTCGGCGGTCTGCTCCAGCAGCTCGATCGTCGGCACCAACACCAAAACCCGCCCCCGAGCGGCCAGGCGCCGGGCGCAGCCGGCCGCGATCAGCGTCTTGCCGGAGCCGGTCGCCGCGACCACCGTCGCGCGGCCGCCATCCTTCACCTCGCGCACCGCGGCCGCCACCGCGTCCTTCTGGAACCAGTGCAGCGGCAGCGGGTTCGCTACGGCGGCGGTGCCGGTTGGCTGCGCCGGCAGAGGCCCGGCGGCGGCCCGGAACGCGGCCGGGACGTCCTGCTCGGTGGCGGTCGTGGTCTCCACGGCGGTGGTGCTCCTTCGCTGGCCGGGCGGGGCTGGTGTGCGGGCGGTGGTCAGTTCGGGTAGGCGTAGCGGTTGAGGGCGTCGATCAGGCTTTCGACCAGGTCGCCGAACGGCGTGATCTCCCAGTTGGCGTCGAAGCAGTCCTCGGTGAGCAGGAGGTCGGCGAGCTCGTCGGTCAGCTCCTGCGCATCGCTCTCGCCCGGCGGTGTGTCCGGATGGAGAACCACGCCGCGCACCTCGGCGGCGCGGCGCAGCACGGTGAGCTTCTCGTCGGAGCCGGTGAACCAGGCGGGTCGGCCGGTGTGTTGGGTGTTCATCGGCCCGCCTCGGGGATCCAGCCTCGGACCTCCAGGTATTGAATGTCGGCGTCCTGGACGGCGCGGCCGGTCTCCACCAGCCATTCCTTCATAGCCTCGGTGACGTCGCCGTGGTGGTCCGCGACGCGCTGGGACCACTCGGCGGCGTCGAAGCCACCGGTGGAGCTGGAGCCGTAGGTGCGCTCCTCGGTGCCGTCCGCGCGGGGGACGAAGCCGCGGCGGATGCCGCCGGAGTCTTTCTCCGACCCGGCCGAGTAGACGTACTGGTCGGCGCGCATCCGGACCGTGAAGGCGAGGCGCCCGCCGGCCTGGCCGGTCGCGTGCACGACCGGGGCGAGGTGGGAGGCGCCGGAGCGGATGGCCTGCTTGCCGGCGCGGCCGGCCATCGACTCCCCGGGGGCACCGACGGTGTCCTTGCCCCGCACCCGGGCCTTCTGCCCCGTCTTGGTGCGGCGGCGGGTGGTGTTCGCCTCCGCGATCCCGGACAGCGCCTCGGTGTCACGCTCACCGCCTCGCACCGCACGGACCATCTGGCGCAGGGCGCCGACGAACGCGGCCCCCTTGCCCTTGGTGAAGAACTGAGAGACCAGGGAGGCGTCGCGGCCGAGCATCTTGGCGACCTGCCGCTTGGTGTAGCCCTCGTCGATCAGCTGCTGGGTCAGGCGCGCGGCCTCGTTGGGGTTGTTCGGGTCGGCCGGACTCACTGCTGCTCGGTTCCCTTCTCGGCGAGTTCGGTACGGCCCAGGCCGCGCAGCTTGAGGTACTGCTCCTGGCTGGTCGGGTGCTCGACCGGCCCGGTGAGGTGGCCCTTGAGGAGGTAGTCGCCCACTTCGCCGCGGTAGGGCCACATCTGGCGCTCAGTCAGGGCAATACCGTCGGTGCCGAAGTACACGACCGTGCCGGGCCGGGCGTGCAGGGCACCGGCATGGCCAATGACCTCCTTGCCCTGCCGGTACTTCATGTCCAGCAGCGCCGCCCGCGCCCCCGACCACACATACGCAGCCCACTCCGGGTGCGCGTACGGGTCGCGGGAGAAGCCGGCATGCCGCTGCCAGGTCACCACCTCGCCGTCCTGGCCGAGGATCTCCACCCCGGCCGGGAGCGCCTCCCCCACCGGCGTGGTGCCGGACACCAGGCGCGGGCGCTGGGCGAACCCGCCGAGGCCGAACAGCAGCACCGACCGGACGGCCCGGGACGCAAGGTAGGCGGCGGTGCGCTGCCGCTCGTCGCCGTGCATCTTGGAGAGATTGTTCAGGCCGGCCCAGGCCGACTTGAGGCGCTTGCCCCACTCGTCGAGCGGTTTGCCGTCCTCGAAGAGCAGGCCGCCGAGGATCTCGACCTTCCACGGCATCAGGTGGTTCGACAGGGCGAGGTGGACCTCCGCGCCGCCCGCCCACGTCGTGAACGTGGCGCCCGGCTCGGACGGGTAGACCCACGCCCGGTCACCGGTCACCGGGGCCGGGAGCAGGCCGACGTGGTTCCACCCGGCCGGGACGGTCACGCGCACGTTCCAGTGCGAGCAGGACATCAGCGCCTTGACCTGCTCCTGCTCGGTCATCGCCGCGAACCGCGCCGCGGTGATCCGGCGCGGGGTGCCGACCGGCGACTTCCACAGGTGCTTGGCGTAGGCGAAGGTGCGGTCGTACTCCACCAGCGCCGGGAGCTGCTCCGGCACGCGCGGGGGCAGGATCAGCTCGGTGCGGCCCTGCCCGCCGGTGGCGTGCAGCAGAGAGCGCAGCTCCTCCGACAGCACCGGGTAGCCGCCGGCCCACTTGCCGGTGGTGGGGATGGTGCGCGACCACAGGTCCCGGCCCGTCTGGCTCGGCGAGCCCATCAGCACCGCGTCGTCCCAGTGACGGCGCAGCGCCTGCCACAGCAGCCGGAACGCGTCCCGGCAGGTGACGACGTCGGCGCCGTCCGGGTCGAACCACTCCCCCATGCTCCGGATCTCGGTGCTGCCACTGTCCGGGGCACTCGCGGGGCGTAGCGGCCGACCGGCTGGCGCTGGTGCACGAAGTGCCCGGCCAGCTTGTCCCGACCCGACCCGACCGCGGTGGTCCACCGCTCCGACGGGGTGTTCAGCCACGCCGCGACGGCGTCCTTGAGCGTGGAGTAGCGCTCGGCGCCGTCGTGCCACGGGGCGCCGGCGGTGATGTAGATCCGCTCGGTGCTGGGCGCGGCCGCAAGGACCGCGTCCAGGATCTCGCCGGGCGTGCGGGCGCCGAGGTCGACCCGCACGACCTGATCGCGCACGGCCAGCACACCGGCCGCCGCGTCCAGGAACACCGTGACGCGGGCCTGCTGGACGAAGTTCGGACGCTTGGACACCAGCCCGGTCGTCACGGCCTCGAACCGTACACCCGCCGGGCCCTCCGGCACGGTGGGCAGCTCACGCGGACCAACGGCCACGGCCGACCGCTCCACAGCAGTGCCTGGAGCGACCGGAGCCACCGGGACGGACGCAGCAGTGGCGGGAGCGGTGGGGGCGGGCTGCTCAACGACGGCCCGGTCAACCTCCTTGCGCGGCACCGCGGTCACTGGGGCAACCGGGGTCGGATGCTCGACCGTGGTGGCGGGACGGGGCGGCGCCGGTGCAACCGCACCTGCAGGCTCGGCGATCGGCGCGGGCCTCGTCACGGGCGCCGGAGCGGGCGCATCGGCGGCGGGCCGGTCGTCGGCCTTGGCGACGCGTACGGCGGCCGGTGTCGGGTCCAGCAGCGGCGCGATCCGCACGACGTCGCCGACCGACAGGCCCGAGGCCTTCGCGATGGCCGGCGCCTGGGCGCCCTCGTACCCCGCGAGCCCGGCCACCCGGCGCGCACGCTGCCCGTTGAGCTTGTCCAGCTCCTTCTGCGCGGCCGCGACCGCCTTCTCGACGGCCGTGATCTCGCCGCGCAGTTCGCGCAGAGAGGCGAGCTCGGCGGTGTACGTCTTGCGGTCCATCAGGCCTGCTCCCCCTCGTCGGCGGTGTCGGTGGCCGGGTTGGTGGTGACGTAGGCGATCGGCCCGCCGGAGACCGACGGCAGGCGGGTGCCGAGCAGCAGGCCCGCCAGGCGGGCGTCCTCGGGGTCGGTGGGGTCGGCGGCGTTCGCGGGGGCGGTGAGATCGGTCAGGTAGCCGGCCAACCTCGCCTTCGGGAAGCGGAACCGGCCCGCGGTGCCGACAGTGCCGTCGGACTCCCACTCGGTCAGGCCGGTCAGCACCGCGACCACGAACCCGGCAACCGTCACCGGAAGCACGGCGCCAGCCGCGACCCGGGCCGGGTCGCACCGCCACCAACCGGACAGCGAGGCCAGCAGCTGCACCTCGTCCAGGCCGGTGCCGAAGCCGATCCACTCCCGGTCCGACTCGTCCACCTTCGCGGGGGCGTCCGAGCGCAGCACCGCCACCTCCGCCGCGGCGAGCACGGTCAGGTCGGCGGCAGGCCGGGCCTGCAACTGCTGGAGCGCGGCCAGCGGGAACACCTGCCGGCCGACGTCGCGCACGCCGGGGACCACCCCGGTGGCCATCAGCTTCTTCACCGTCGGAATCGAGCACCCCAGGGCCGTCCCGGCCTGACCCGTCGTCACGAACACACCCACAACCTCCACGCCTATTCATCTAACTTGAAACGCTATGGCGACTCTACGCCCACCCTCGGACACTGTCCACGCCTTTTCAGTAAGTCGCACAAGCATGCCCGGACGACGGTCCGCCCCGGTTTGTCGGCGCCGGGCGAGACCGCGGTCGGTTACCAACACCGGAAGGAGGTGAAGAAGATGAGTCCCCGACAGCAGAAGGCCGTCGTCGTCCTCGGCGCGGCCCTGGTCGGCACCTACCTGCTCGGCAACGTCGACAAGAGCCAGGCCCGCGTGCTCGGCCTCAACCCGGCCCAGCTAGCCGCGCTGACCGCGGGCGTCGCGCTCGCCATGCGCAACGCCTGACGAGCACCCGCACGGTCCGGCCCGGTCACCACCACCTTCACCCACGGTTATCTGGGGTCGGATTCAAGGTGCAGGCACGTGAGGCACGGTGGGTAGATCCGCACGTGCCTCACTCATATCTCCCCCCTGTTCAGGCGAGTTCGGCACGTACAGGGACGTCAGCCGCGGGCGTGCGCGACGGCCTGGGCAACGTCGGCGGGCCACTGCCTGCACACGGCTTCCCCGCCGGCCTGGGTCCGGCGGAGCGCCCGGTGCAGGCGGTCGGCCGGTCGGTTGAAGATGCCTTCGTGCTCGGGCTTGCCATCCTCGTACGGCCCGTGCTGGGTTCAGGTATTGATCGCCCGGGTCGAGCGAGGTTGACCGCGCAGGGCGGGCAGTTGAGCACAGTCTTCAGCCCCAGCCAGGCCCTCCCCCAGGGCCAGGAGAGAGAGGAGCTGCACGGGGCGGCCGGCCATGGCGGCAGCCTCCAGTTTGTGGTGGCCGTCGAGGAGGAAGTGCGTCAGACCCCAGTGCAGGTAGTAGTCGGCCGCCAGGTCGATGGCGGGCTGGCAAACGTCCAGTGTTGAGACCGCCACAGCTGTCGGGACCGTTCCCCGGTTCATGAGCTCGACGTACTCCTCCACGCGCTCCCTCTCGTTCCACGTCGGAGGGACCATGGGCACGACGAACTCATAGAGGTGGGTGGACGCATCGACTGCCGTCTCGAAGGACCGGTAGTACGGAGTGTGTGGGTGCTCCGGGAGGCCCCAGAACTGGTCGAGCCCCCACGTGGCCACCTGTTCACCGCTGAAGTAGTCGCCTTCCCGGCCGGGGACGACAAGGCGGGGCTTCACCTGGAGCAGGACCGGAAGGTACTCGCCCTCCGGCAGCAGCGCGCCGAACGCGCCGACCACTTCATCGTCGTCCGGATCCGTCAACGTGCCGGTGAGCCTCTCCTGCACGCTCTCCAGCGACAGCGTCTCTCTGGAGGTCACCAACCGACGAAACAGGAACTGGCACGTTCCACACCACGGGCTGAGTTCGAAGGCGGGTTCCCCCTTGACCACGAGCAACCTGCGCCCCGGCCCGCCCCCGGTCTCCTGTCGCTCCGTCTCGAAGCGCAGTCGCGCCTCGGGGGCCGGGATGCCGAGCCTGCGGGGTTCGCCCGATTTGATCACCATGGACCGACCGTACGGGCCGCGGAGGATCAACACCACCGACTACTGAGCGCGTAGCCGGCCGGTCGGGCCAACAGCCTCAGTGCCTCACGTGCCTAACGGCGGTAGATGTGCCCTGACCTGCAGCGAGGGGAAAGCAGCCCCAGATAAGCACGGCACCACCCACTACGGCCAAGACCTCGCCAGCGATCTCGACACCGCCCTGGACGTCCTTGTGGCCTGACATCCGAGCCGTCGGCGCTCGTACCCGGCGCAGCAGGGCCCCGGCCCTGAGGTGCCCCCGTGCGCTGCCAGGCCGGGTACTGGGAAGAAGCAGAAGAAGCGCTGCGCGTGCTGCCCGAACCGGTCGACCTGGACCGCCTCGCGGCATGGGCCCAGGAACACGGAATCACCAGGGACGGGCTCATCAGTCGGATGGGCGGCAGCTCCTGAGCTACGAGGCGACCAGAACCACATTCACCGGCACAGGACGCGCCGACCGGCGCGGTGTATCAGCGCTGCGGCTGATGGGTGCCTCGTCATGCCAGGGCGCATGCCGGACGTCTTCCGTCTTCCCGCCCGCTGCACCGTATGGCGCCTGCGCCGGGCCGCCTCCGACGTGACCGAGCCTGCGCAGCCGCCGAGCGACGGCGAACTTTCAGCAACAACCCACCGGGGCAGTCCAGTTGAGGCGTACATGGCCCGCTCGGCCACAAATACTCTGTCCACACACCGAACGTAGCCAACACCCAACAGCCACCACGATCACAGACCACGGCGTTCATTCCCGCAGGTGAACCGCACCCACAAACACACCCCACCAACCCGGCACACGGAGACGAAACCCCAGTCGGTAGCGCCCGCCTCGACGCCGCCACCTTCGAAGACCGGCAGTGGTCACACCCGCGTCACCGTTCTGTCGGTCGTCGACTCCTTCATCGCCCGCGACGCCGTCCTGGCCAGCGGCACGGACCGTGGCCCCACCAAGGGCCAGGAGCGTCCGGCGGGCTACTCCCGACGCTGGCTTGGGCGGAAGCCGGGCGGGGTCGAAAATTTCGGAGGACACCCCGCGGTGCGTGCAGCAGGATGACGCAGTGTGAAACCCGCGCTGCTCGGCCTCGCCGTGAACCCCGCCCTCCCGTCCCACCTGGTCGACCGGCTGATCAACGCAGCGGACGAGGAGCTCGCCTGCGAGCTGGCCCTGCGTCCGGGCCTGAACCGCGCTCAGGTCCACACGCTGGCGGCTCGGTCCGAGGCGGCTGCCGTCCAACTCGCCTACGGCGGCCGGCTGCGGCCGGAGGACGTCGACCCGGCCTCGCAGCCGCTGGCCGCACTCGCCCTGCTCGACGAGGGGGCCGGCCTGCCACAGTGGGCCCGGTACTTCGCCGCGGATCCGCGCGTGGAGCACCGGGAGAAGCTGGCCGCGTGTCCCGGGCTCCCGCCTGACGTGGCCCGCAGCCTCGTGGACGACCCCGACGTCCGGGTGGTGGCCGAACTCGCCCGATGGGCCCCGACCCACCTGGCCGCCGAACTCGCGCCGCATCCGCATGCGGAGGTCCGCCGCGCAGTCGCCGGCAACGAGGCGGCGCCACCGAAGCTGCTGGCGGCGCTGCTCACCGGCGAAGGCATACCTCCGGTGCAGTTGTGCCGGGTCTGCGACCAGGAGCGGGTTCCCTTCGCCCATGCCCCGGACTGCCCCCGCGTCGACTGCCGGCTGCTGCCCGGGGACGCATGCGACGGATCCCACCAGTCCGCCGTACACGACGTTCAATGGCAGGCACTGCACAACCCGGCCACCCCGGCGCCGACCGTGGCCCAGTTCGTCGACCACCCGTCGGCGCTGCTGCGTGAACTCGTCGCCGCACGCGAGGGCCTGCCCCAACAGGCGTACGCACGGCTGGCCGGGGATCCGATGCCGGGGGTCCGCGCGGAACTGGCAAAGAACCCGTCAATCGACGAGCCCCTGGTCCGCAGGCTGGCCGAGGACCGCGGCCACGACGTCCAGCGCTCCCTCGCACACCACCCGGACCTGCCGCTCGATGTCCTGGCGCAGCTCGCCCGCTCGACCAAGCTCGGCTCCCCGCTGCTCCCGCGCATCGCCGCGGCCACGCCCGCCGAGGTCGCCGGCCTCGCCACGGCGGCCGACCCGACCCTGCGCATGCTGGTCGCCCTGCGCCGCGACCTGCCGGACGCGATCCGCGACACGCTCGCCCGCGACTGCGACGCGAAGGTCCTCAAGGCGATCGCCCCGCACCCGGGCCTCTCCGAGGCACAACTGCTCGCCATGATCGACCGCCACGGTCCCCGCGTGGCTGCGAAGGCCGCCACGAACCCCGACGCGACTGCGATCGTCCTTGAGCAACTGACCCGTCAGCCCGCTTCCGCGCGCAAGGCCTTCCGCGAGATCGCCCGCCACCCGAACACGTCACTCCCGGCACTCCTCGCCTGTCTGGCCGACCCTCAGGCCCGCCCCATCGCCGCCGCCCGTCCGGAGCTCCCCACCAGCGTCCTCGTCGACCTGCTGGCCGACGAGCACTGGCAGGTCGCGACGGCGGCCGCCGCCAACCCCTCCCTCCCCGCCGACGCGATGACCGCGCTCCTGCCCTGAGCCGCAGACCGCTCGTCCTCGCCTGGCTGTCAGCAGTGACCTGTCCAATGTCCGCCATGAACGTTCACGGGCTGCTGCCCGCGCTGGCCGACCCCGATGTCCTGCGTGCCCGCTGCCGGGCACTGACGCTGCTCGACGTCGTACTCGGCGGCTTCGCCCCGAGGCACGACTACCTCCCGAGCTGGCGTCCAGGCGTAGACCTGGCCACGATGGAGAACGGTTCCGGTGATCTGTACGGGATCGTCTTCGACCCGGCCGGGTCTTCCTCTACGGCTTCGACCACGAATGCGACGCCACGCCGTGGCGGGACTGGCCCAGGGCGCACTGGCCCGGGCTGCTGGAGGGCCTGCCCGCCGCGCTGGCGCACTACCCGGCCGATCCGGAGCTGCAGTTCGAGGGCTTCTTCGACGCGACGGTGTGCGCGTGGCGCGAGACGGGCACAACCTCGTGGCAGTGCGGTCCGGTGGTGTTCGCGCCGGGAGAGTCCGATGGAGCCGGTTGGCTCTTCGCGGTGCTGACCGACGGCAGCGCCGAGGCCGTCTGCAATGACGCCGAGGACTACTACGAACGGCCCGTCGACCGGCAGGCTGTCGCCGCACTCCTGGCCGCCGCCCCACTGGGCCGCCGGACAGTCGCTGCGCTCAATCCGGCGGCGGACTTCGAGGCGACAGCCGACCGCGCCCGCACGCTCGGCTACGCGGTGGCGGATGCCTGAACGAGGGGACGGGCGTGCCGGACAGGCTCAGGCCACGGGCGTGGCCGACTGCTGGATGGGCAGAACAAACATCCCTCACACTCCCCCCACCCCTGGATAACCGCGCTACGCAGCCACGACGCGCGCGTGGTCGAGGCCCTCGCAGTGCCCCAGGAGTCCGGCAAGCGCACCAAGGGGCGCAGCGCAGAGGCTGCTGTCCTGCCTGGTGAGGGTGAGTCAGGTGAGGGTGGGTCGGGTGCGTTCACGCTGCCGGTGCGGTTCCAGACGCCGGTGGACGAGAACGTGCTGGCGTTGTTCATCGCGTCCCGGGTATTGAAGGGGGAGAATCAGTACTGGCGGGAGGGTATCAACCACGCTCGGCGCTGGTTTAAGGAAACGGGCGGCCTCGACGTTCCCTATTCAGAAATGGTGGGAGAAGAGGGGAAATTTCCGCTTGGCAAATGGGTGTCGGACAGGCGTTCTGAGCATGCGACGGGTGGATTGGCGCGTCATCGGGTGGGGATGCTGGATGCGCTGGGGATGATCTGGTCAGTGCCGGACACGCGGTTCGAGGCCGGCCTGGCCTGGGCGCGGGTCTGGGCGAAGGAGCACGGCGGGTCGTTGGCTGCTCCGGCGCGGGCGTCTGTCGGCGGGTACGCGATCGGGACGTGGCTCGCGGAGCTGCGGGCGGCGGCCCAGGTGCCGGCGGGCGAGGCGGGGCGCTGGCGCCGGAGCGGCGCCGCGCGTTGGAGGAGATCGACCCGTGGTGGTGCCCGGCCTGGCCGGTCGTGTGGCAGCGCGCCTACAGCGTGGCGCGGATGTGGTGGCTGGAGTTGGACGGCCGCGTCGACTGGGCGCAGCTGCCCGAGGAGACGGTGTTCGAGGGCGAGCAGCTCGGCCGCTGGGTCGTGGCGCAGCGGGCCGGCTTTCCCGGCCTGGAGCAGGACCAGCAGGACCTGCTGACCGCGATCGGCATCGAGGAAGACCCCGAGCTGGTCGCCGCGAGGCAGGCCGCGGAGGCGAAGCCGAAGGTCTCCCGCGCGGACCGCTTCGCCCAGGGCCTGACCGCCCTGGCGCGGTTCGTCGAGCGGGAGGGCCACGTCCGCGTCCCGCGGCCGCACAAGGAGCCGCTGCAGGTCACCGCGGCCGGCCCCGGCGGCCAGGAGAGCACCGAGACCGTCCACGTCGGGCTCGGCGCGTGGGTCAACAACCAGAAGGCGAGGCGCGCCAAGCTGTCGCCGGGGCAGCTCGCACAGCTCGCCGAGCACGGCGTGGAGTGGGCGTAGGGCGGGTTGTCGGCTGGTCCTGGTGGGCGCGGCTGTCTGTGGTGGGAGGCGGCCGGGCACGTGCTGGGTCGGGCGGGCGTCAGTCAGTCGGTGTCGGTGGCGGCCAGTACGGCTATCCCCTGGCCGTCGGGGCGTAGTGCCGCCACGGCCAGGTCCCAGGCGATGTCGTAGAACCAGGTGGGGCCGGGGTCGGGACGGAACCAGTGCGTCTGCCGGACCGACTCGGCGATCCGCTCGACCGGGGCGTCCGCGGGGGCCCCGGTCAGCCCGGCGAGCGAGCGCCAGGTAGCCAGTCTCCCGTAGGCGCCGTGCTGCCCTGGGCCGTATGCCGATTCCCGGGTGGCCGCGGTGAGCAGGATCCGGAACACCTCCTCGGCGGTGGACGGATGGAGCCGGGCCCGCTCCCCCTCCCAGGGGGTCAGCGGCAGCCGTTCGAACACGGCGGGGAAGTCCTGCGGTGGCACCGGGTCGGGCGACCAGAAGTCCTGAGCGGCGATCAGGCCGTTGGAGTCCGTGCGCCAGTGCCGGACGGCCGCGCCCATCACCTCGGCCGTGGCGGGGACGCTGATCTCGGTCATGTCGATGCCCGCCGTGCGCTCCCGCATCAGCGGCGTGTCATGGAGTTCGGCGGCGCTGTGAAACGTCCCGGCCAGGGACGACACAGCCCAGGTCCAGTCGGGTGCCGCACCGTCCGGGCGGATCAGCCCCTGCTCCTGGGGCAGCAGGTGCAGGGGCAGTACGGCGAGCGGATGCCCCTCCACGGCGAGCTTGTGGGCGAAGGCGAGCAGGGCGGGAGAGTCCTCGACGGGAGTACCGGTGAGCACCAGCTCGTGCAGCAGGCAGGCCCGGAACTCCCGGGGATGCACCGTATCCGCCTGCTCCCCGTACACCACCCGCTCGATGTCCTCGGCACCCTGGCCGTGGGCGACCAGCGCCGCCAGCGCGCGCTCCTCCCGCTGCCGTTGCCGGCCGTCCGGTGAGAGCGAAAGAGGGGTCCGGAGCAGAGCGCGCAGGCTCTCCGGTGCCGCGCAGCCGGCCAGACTCCGGAGGAGGTGGCCCAGCACCGCGAGGTGGTTGGCGGAGGGGCCCCCTTCCGCTGTGGCCTGCCCGGCGATGTCGGCGCCGAGGCCGACGACCCAGTCGAAGTCACCTGCCGAGACCCGCAGGCCGATCTCGTGCCGGAGCGCGGCCACATCCGCGTATTCGGCTGCGGACAGCGCCGCCACCGAACGGGCCTGATCCTTGTTGATCACTGGCCCATCATCAGCCGTGTCAGGACCCGCGCCAACCGGTTTTCGGTGATGACGCGGATGTGGTGGCTGGAGTCCGACGGCCGCGTGGACTGGGCGCAGCTACCCGAGGAGACGGTGTTCGAGGGCGAGCGGCTCGGCCGGCGGGTCCGGGCACCGCGTGTCGGCCGGTCCGTTCTGGAGCCTGCCCAGCAGAACCTGCTCGCAGCGATCGGCATCGAGCCGGACTCGGAGCTCGTCGCTGCCAAGGCCGCAGCGGAGGCGAAGCCGAAGGTGTCCCGCTCGGACCGCTTCGCCCACGGCCTGGCCGCGCTCGCCGCGTTCGTCCAGCGGGAAGGCCACGTCCGGGTCCCGCGCCCCGCACAAGGAGCCCCTGGAGGTCACGGTGGCAGGCTCCGGCTGCGAGGAGAGCGCCGGTTGGTGGGTGGCCGGGTGATGCGGGCGGGTACCGGTCGGCTGTCGCATGCCTGTGGTGGGTCGGTTCATTCCCGGAACTCGGTCAGCCAGGGGTAGTCGGCGGGGTTGCACATCTGCTTGAGGCAGAGGTGCAGTCCGGCGTCGTCGTCGACGTCGCGCAGCCACGGGACCGGTGCGAGGAGGGTGTTGAGATCGTCGGTGACTGCTTCGTCGAGGAAGGCGTCCAGGTCGGCAGGGATGGGGCCGGTTGTCAGGCAGAGCCAGGCGAGGGCGGCGCTCACGCGGACGTCGAGCGGTCGGTCAGTGTCCTGCCAGCGGGCGTGCATCAGCTCGGTGGTCGCCGGATCGCGATTCTCGAAGGCGAGCTGGCCGGCTGCCAGGACCAGGCAGGCCCGCACCACCGGGTTGTCCTCGACGGCGAGGCGGAGGGTGAGCGCATCCGGGACGGCGGACGGCGCGGCCGGGGCTGCGGCCAGTGCGTAGGCAGTATTGCTCCGGACGACGGGTTCGGGGTCGTCCAGCAGGGGCAGTAGCAAGTGGGTGTCTGCCGCTACCGCCTCGCGGGCCGCTTGCACGGACCAGTTCGCCAGATAGCCGCTCGGCTCGATGTGCATGGTTTCGGTGGGATGAGCGGCGCGCAGCAGGCCGGTCCGGGTGCCGTCGCCGAAGTGCTGCCGGCGTGCTACTGCGGCGATCAGCAGCAGGACGTCCGCGCGGTGGTGGGGGTGTGTGGTGGCGATGCGGATCAGGAACGGGACGGCCAGCGTGCCGGCCGCGGAGCTGGTGCCCTGGTGCCAGACACTGCCCCACAGTGCCTTGAGGGCCCGGTTCGCGGTCTGCACGTCGCCGGTGCGCAGTTCTTCCAGCAGGCCTGGTACTTCGGACCCGGACCCGCAGTTGTGGTCGAAGAGGTCGAAGGGCACCGCGTCGTAGCGGAAGCCGTCCTTGGCGGCGGCGGGCAGGGAGGCCATGATTGTGCGGACGTCCTGGTTTGTGCCCGCGTGGAATTCGGCCCCGCCCTCGTCCAGTACGTGGGGAACACCCCCGCCGCCCCGCCACGATCCGGAACTCCGGTTGATGCCCTGTTCTGCCGCGGCTCCTGGTGGAACGAGCAGTTTCAAGATCCGTTCGATGTCGCTCTGTCCCTCGATCGGCGTGGCCTGCGACGGCGGCAGCGCGGACTTCTCCCCGGAGGATTCGAGCCACTCGGCCACCTCTTCCGCCCGTCCCGTTCTCACCAGCCGCTGGGCGAAATCGCGGCAGATCCGGCCCAGTTCCCGCATGGTCTCGTCCGACTCGTTCGGACGGATCAGCGCCAGCGCTTCCTCCGTCCGCCTCCACCGGAGCAGAACCTCGGTGGCCTCCCGGAGGGCAGCAGGCGGTCCCGCCTCGACGAACGGTGCCAGGGCGGTCCAGGCCCAATCGAACTCACCGGCCTCGCACAGGGCGCGCACCGCCGTCTGGGCGCAGAACCAGTCCCCCCGCTCATGTGCCATCTGCACCACCAGGTCCACATGGCCCAGTTCGAGAAGGGTCCCCATCCTCTGCGGGGGAATTCCCTCCCCGTCCTGTACGCGTCGCCAAAGATCGTCCATGTCCACATGGGCAGCCTAGAAGCCCCCGCCGACACCGCTCGGCGCCGCCATGGTGCCGGCCGTGGCCGACACCACCTCTCCTCCTCATTGGCACCACTCATCCCCCGGCGGACGGGGCTGCCCCAGCCTCACACGGGTGTACAGGCGACCAGCGAACCCGATGGCCGCTCAGGCAAGCCGGCCAGACCTGATCGGCACACCAACAATCCGGCGGTCTCCAGGCTTTACCAGCGTTCAGGGGGTGGCAGCCGGGACCAGGTCCGGCGGCTGAAGGTCCTTGGGGTTTGCTGGTATCGCGCCGCCTGTCGCCGTAGCCCTGTCCTGGCTGGACCGGGCCGGGCTGGGCCGGGCCGGACTGGGCCGGGCCGGACTGGGCCGGGCCGGACTGGGCCGGGCCGGACTGGGCTGAGCTGGGGGCCGTGTCGGACAGTGAGCGCGCGGCCGACTCGGGCCAGCTGTTCTGTGGTGGGGCAGAACAGGTTGACGGGGGCAGTGCAACGCCGGACGGCGCAGGAATTTTCAGCGCGTCGGCAGGCCATTGGGTGGTAGACCGGGAACCTCTGACAATCCGTAGCATCACCTTGGACGGGGAGCCGTGGACGAGCGCTCAGCAGTATTCTCTCGAGACGAGGCGGCGGCGGCTTACCTCGCCCGCGTCGTCGAGAGCCTCGCCGCGGCAGGTCTTCGCCCGGCAACCTGGGGCCTTTCAGACATGCCTGTCGCAGCCCCCGATGCCAGGGGCCCGCTCCGGTCTGCCGTTCTCCGTTGGGCTCCGGAACACCCGCTGGTCAACGCCGATCTCTTCCCGTACGGCGCGCTCGCCCTGTGGGACACCGCCACCGGATGGCGGGTCGTCGGCCCCGATGCCGACGGCAGCCTTGTGCGGCCGAACACCCCGCCCCGGGCGGCATTCCCCTCCCCCTGGCTCCCCGGATCGGCGCCGCCCGAGCCCGTGGATGTCGTGCGGGGCCTGTCGCTCGTGCTGCTGGGCCTGCGCCGCAACCTCACCCTCGCCGCCCTGGAAGCCGCACGTGCACGCGTCTGGACGACCGCCGGCCGGGCCGCGAGCCCACCCCTGCCCGGCCCTGCCCTGCCTGACATCCCGGGCAGACGGGGGCAGCGAGCGGGGCGCAGCGTCGCAGGGCTGTGTCGACGGTCACGGAATTCGGCTCTGGCGACGATCATGTGACGGGGCGTTGGCGTGACGGGCATGCGGCGGATGATCATGTCCTGGGTGCGAATCACTGGGGCTTGGTCTCGAGGTTCTGTTCCCGCACTTCGAGCACGTCG